>NZ_CANBCQ010000043.1 GCF_947367125.1 uncultured Lactobacillus sp. | reverse complement strand
ACATACTACTGCTTCAATGGAAGCAATAAAACTAAATAAACCACCTAATACGTCAAATGTGACGCTGTTACAACTTTAAAAAGCTGTCTGAAAAAATAAAAATTTCAATAATGATTTACAAGTTAATTATAGCATGTGAGCAAATTATTTAGAAACTAAAAAATTTTACCATTTTTTTCTTGGTCATATTTTAGTCGAAATTCTTGCCATTCTGGATCATTGTATAATGCAGACAAGTGACGTAAGAAATAACGATACACCATGTTTTGAACTTCTCTCCGATTACTTTCTTGAGCCATCTGTTTCATTTGCTGAGGTGTTGCACTCATTTTTTCGAACATTTTTAAACTAAAATCTTGTTTATTAGGATCATTATCATCTAGCATGATTGACTCCAACTCTGGATCTTCAAGATTATACTTAATCACTTTCTTGTTTTCTTTCTTGTCTTTTTTGACAAGCTTAAGATTACGCCCATTTTTTTGTGGATTGCCATGTTCCTTTATCGCATGAATTGAGACATTAGCATTAGGAATATAAATCACTGCCCTGTCTTGACCTGAGCTTTGAATATCTTGAATCATAATCGGATAAATTCGTTCCTCCAAATATTCCTTAGCGTCTTCGGTGCTTTTAAATTTATCTGTGGTAAAAGCTCCATCTTTTGTATAAAAAGTAATAATCATAGTAGTAACTCCTTCTTTTCTTCGATCTTCACTTTTAAGTTTAACAATCACAAATTGTCATTTCAGAAAAAGTCGGAGATTTTTAATATTTATTTTTCAAAATTGTCCTTTTCTTTGCTATAGCGCAGAATGTAAGCACCAAAATCTCTTGGATAATCCCATAAAGCATTAGCTAATCTGCCAGTTGCAACAGCATAATCCCACCTGCTCGGCAAACTACGATATTTATTTTCAATTTGTTTAACTACAATTCCTCTTCTCGTGAAGTTCTCTGCCATCATTTCTGTCATAGTTGCATACACGATAAATCCTTGTTGTTCATTTTGATGTTCAAGAAAATACTTAATCGCTTCAATATTATTTTCATTTAGGGGTAAAGTTGACTCTTCTCCCCTAATTAATCGTAGGACATCTCCTAAAAAGCTTTTTTCATTAGTAAATGTTAGTTCCAATGAATCTGATCCATAAATTCCCGTAAAAAGATTCCAACCATTTATCCTTTCATTTAAATTAGCATACTCAAATATTCTGTTTTTTACCTGTTCGGATTCTTTTTTCATCATTTGACTTTTAGACGCAACCCAATAATCTGTTAATAGATAAACTGTCAAACAAATTACTACAATATTCAAAGCTAACGTTTGTAACAACAAAATCGGAATCAAACTTGTCAATGCAAAGATAATACCAATCACTAAGAATGATTTTCCTACTTTTAAAGATCGTCTATAAGAATGATAGCTTCGATAATGGGTTGCTTTAAATAGACCTTCAGCCAGTCTTCTTTTTTTTGTCTGATTTTCCTCTAAATCTTCCATATTTTCCTCCCAAAATGAATTACAGAAAATAATTACAAAACCTATGTCCAAGTAGGGGCATATTTGTCGACTTCTTGCATCCCTCAAGCCTTTTGATTTCAATGCTTCTGGAGTTTTTAATGAATTACAAAACCTAAGTGCTACTCTTATACTATTTAGATGTCTAGTTTAGGAGGTATTTATATGTTTATTTTTAGTCCCAAACGTTTTAAAGGATCATTGTCTTTAACAACAAATGATCTTGTTCTTTTACGTAAGATTTGTGACCTTGGCTTTGTTAATTCTAGTCAATTATCTATGCTCTATTCCATTGTTCAAGGTTATCCTGTTCAGTTTCCACGTACAATTTTATCTAAATGGTGTCAGTTTTCTGGATTACTTCTTAAACGACCAAAATCCAAAGCTACTACAGCTTCTGCTGTTCCGCGCTCTGTTTATATTCCAACTAAGGCTTGCCGTACTTTTCTATCTCAACAAGGCATTGTTTTAGGTACGGATCCCTTAATTGCTGTTAACTCTCATAATGAGCAAGCTATTGAAGTGGTAGTCCAAAGTCTTTATGCTTCTGCCTTTAAGTCTTTATCTTATGGAATTACTTCCCCAGTAATAGCTTCTTCTCATAGCTTTAGGTCTTTAGGGCAACCAGATAAGCCAATTAAATATATGCATCCCGAACAGGACAGCCAAATTGAATTAAGCCAGAACACCAAACCAGATAAGCAAATCCAGATTCAAATGCATTCTGATGGGACATTCAGTATTCATAAGCGCTCAGATAAAAACAACCAGATTTTAACAACCCAGATAGAGCATTCAGAAAAAACAACCAGAAAAGGCGTAACGGCAACATCTTCTGCTATTACTAGTTGGATTAAAAGACACTGTCAGAGTTTGAATGACTACAAAGACTTACCTTTATCTTCTAATATTCCTATAGTAAGCAAGACACTATTTGATTCTGTGTTAGATGGCTATATTAGTTCTGCATCCTTACAAAGAATTAACTTATATCCCATATACGGTAATAAGTCCTTTAACACATTACAGTCTGCTAATGACAGCGGTAATGGTAATACTATCAGTAAGCAGAACTCTTCACCTCAATCTAACATATCTGTTTCCTTTAATAGCAATAATCGTAAAACCAATGGTGTTGCCAAAGGCGGTTTTAAGGACGCTGGGGTTGCGACTAATCTGGTTAATGCTTCTGGTTCTAAGAGTTCGAGCAAACCTATTATTTCTGATTGGCATTCTGAATCAGATTTCTCTGATTTTAAGGATTCTGATAAGTCTTCTGATAGTACTAGGGATGCAGTTAAATCACATGATAGTAAGGCTAAACAGCCAAGTAGCAATGTTACAAAAGCTCAGGAAGCATTAGATCAGCTTTTATCAGGGATGCAGGCCCAAGCGGAAAAGAAGAATGATACCAATAAATCACATATTAGGCTAAAACCATTAATTAATACGCCATCCTTTAATAGTAATAGTCTTAATAGCTCTAGGCATAAAGCCACTAATAAGCCTAAGACTACAGGGATGTACATAGATGTACATAATAATATAAAGAAAGACATAGACCGTGATAACTTCTCACAACAATGTCAATTTAAAAGTGATAAAAGTCTTACTCCCTCTAGGGATAACAAGTCTTATGAAGACAGCCGTACAGGGATGTACATAGATAGACATAATAATACAGAAAAAGACATAGACTGTGATAGTTCTTCACAGCAAGGTCAATTTCAAAGTGATAAGGACCTTACTCCCTCTAAGGATAGCAAACTTCATGAAGGTGACCGTACAGGGATGTACATGAATGTACATAATTGCACAAATATAGACGTTGACTTCCATTACGCTTTTTACAGCGACTCGCTCATTGCTGATGTTTCAATCCCTGACAAATCAGAAAGCCTTTCGAGTGCCTTTCGAGCTGGATTGCTAAATTTAAAACTTTGGTCTCAGAGCTTATCGAATAATCTATCGAGCTTAACGTTTCGATACCCTACCGCTGATTTCAATAATCCACTCAGAAATATCAATTTAATAAACAATCGGAATTTCGACCCAACACTTTTCGATACATCAAGTTTTAAAAATCAATATAAATATCAGCAATATACGTTTGTGGCAGACGAAACGATTAGTTTTGAACGCCATGGACGTAGGCAGGAAATTTTTGTGGAATTAGATAATCGAACTGAAGCCAACAATACGCAAATTCAGAAAATGCTTAACTATATTAGCTACGCGCTAGATCATCCTCAACGTGATATTTTGTTAGTTATGGCTATTACTGATGGCTCTTTGCAAACTAATAAAGTTAAACAATATGGCAATTTAGGGCGCAAATTAGGTAGCCTTAGTAGTCGATTTTTGAAATCATTCTTAACTGATGATAATGGGGAAAAGCATTATCTCTACGAGATGTATTTACAAGCTACTAACTTAAAAATTGTGCTGACTGGCGTATCCGAAGCTCAAATTGATTCAGCACAGTTTATTCTTGGTTGTAACTATACTTTGGATTACTTAAACTCTATTCAACAATACACTAAGCAACTGAATGAAGTGTCTCAATGGGAAGTCCAATTTATCCCCTCTGAGGAATTTAAAACTTTAATTAATAATCCTAGGTTAGCGTCTACTTCGATCAACGATCTTGACCAGCCTATTAAAGGATCACAAGGCAATGGTATTTGGCAATATACACGTTCCAGAACAAAAACACCGTTCTTAGGTAAGTTAATTTTTGATAACAAGCTCGCTTTAACTAAATTTATCCAGCCTGTTATCGCAGGTGATGAGCATAGCTTAGATACAATCATTCAAACTTATGAGCAGATTTATTTAGCAGAACAAAAAGACGACCAGTGTCCGCCCCTAGTCGTCTACCCTACTCGTGAGCGTCCAGTCACGGCAATCACGCTTAATCAATATAAAGAACTTTATAATTGGCTACCTACTTGGAGACCAACCATTCCTGCCCTATTGCAACCACAGTGCGGATTAGGAAATAACGTTCAACTTCATCAGGAATTACGCTGGCTCACATTGCAATACGATCGAGACATTTACAATTATTTTCAGTTTGGTGCTGTAAATAAATCAGCTCTTAAGAAGCACCCCAACTACGGCAATGAGTTTGTGCATCCCCTTAAATGGACAATCAACAGTCATGCCAGGTCGTATGCAGAATTGCATAAACTATCCTTGCAAATGGATAAGCAATCATTTATCGATCAGCTACGGCTTAATGAAATTCCGCTCGACCTGTTTAGAACGGTTTTAGAGCGGTGGCCAAAAGGAACATATTCTCTCCCATTAATTCAAAATTTGCCTTATCTCAACCCAGTTCAACTACAAAATATTCAGCATCCCACTCATAACAAAATTTTTGATTATGTTTTTGCTCCTAATGCTGTAACCCCTAGCTCAAGAATTAACCTAAAGCTCAACAATACCTACTAATTCACATTGATAAAACCAAAAAGGTACATTGAAAATTGTTATAATATCGGTAGTTAAAAAAGACATGAGGTGACAAAATGAAAATAAAGTTGTTAAAGCTAATGAATGATTACAAGTTCTATGTACTGTCATTTTGGCTTACCGCTATTTTAGGGATGCTTTCTTTTGCATTAACTCTGATTTTTGCATTTTTAGGTAATATCACTTTTTCTGTTGCATTTGTTTTATTGGGATATATTCTTTTAGTTGCAAATACTATGATTATGAGGTGATTTACATGTTTTTAAAAAAGGTACCGAAAAATATTGCTGAAATGTGTTTTCCATCATTTTTGTTATCATCGGGCTTAACCGCCTATTATAAAATGAATGATGATAATACAATTGCGCAAGATTCTGATGGAAATGCGTTAGTTACAGCAATGACTAAAGAAGAAGTAAATAAGGCTTTAGCCAGCGGTGAGTTCTCTAAGGTAGAAGATTAGATTAGGAAAGGAAACCACTTATGAATGTGAATAGGATTACGTCAATCAATTCTAGTCCTAATGCACAAGACGATATTTTGGTGACGAAAGAGACATATCGTGGACGGCATTATTTCATCAAAAAAGTAACTTTTATGAAGCCTTATTCTTGGTTTGCTTTTTACATTGAAGCCCCAGAAAAACATCTAAATTCTCTAAAAGGTGAAATTACCTTTTATGGTCAGATAGCATTAGATGATACCATCCTTTCTCATAACTACATTGGTTTTGATACGAGTGAGTCTGCTTTTCATCATTGGCACGTTTCTGTTGGCGACTGTATTGATCGATGTAAAACAATTATTGATGAAATGTTAGAAGCTTAAATCCTATTAGATTTTTGCCACGGCAAAGTAATAAACCCACAAATGTTGCTACCTGCATTTGTGGGTTTTTCTTACGTTCCTTTCGCCATTTTTCAGTTTTATCTCAATCACACAAAAAGGCATCCCATTTCGATAACTACTAAAGGGATGCTACTTCAAATTTTAAATTGGATAATTTTTAGGAAATCTTTTTAATTTCAGTCAGAGCATTAACTATTGTTCTTTGTACGCTACCTCTATAATGATTATTTATTGTAAATATGTTCTGCTTATTATCTCCTTTGATTTCTCTTGGAGATGGATCGCTACAAATCTCTGCTCTTATACTATCATAGGTCTTAGCTGTAATAGTAAACCAATTTCGTGCTACCTCTACTCTATCGTCACTATATTCTATTTCTTCTAGCCAGTCGTCAAAACTAATCATCGAATCAGCAAGGTGAAACTTCTGATTACAAAGGTACAAAATTCACCGGTTTGGTTTACATCATTGCCAAGCCAGATCAAGTAGATTCAACTGATCCCAATGGTGCTGATAGCGGTTATGAAATTTGTGTTGACACTAAAACAAACAAGGTTATTCGAGACTAAATCAAGCAAATAAGTAGTATTTTTTGAAAATCGATCCTACGAACAGTTATGTTATAATCTAATTATCATTTAAGGTCTGATAGCAATTGGTTTCTGGATATATTCTAAGATAAGTATTAAAGAATACCTGTCTTAGATGTATGTCATTCCTTTATGGTAGGAACCCTATAATTAAACTTACATTTGCTAAAGTCAATCTTAGATGTATGTCATCTCTTTATGGTAGGAACCGCAATTTCAGTTTTAAGCCACTACATCACGATCTTAGATGTATGTCATATCTTTAGAGTAATAATTCAAGTAGTTGCCGCTAAAACTATGAATAACTTAAACGTTTTAAATCAAAAAAAGGTGCCAAATTCTTGATAATTAAAAACGATCAAGATTCTTAAAAAGAAAATCTTGATCGTTTTTTGTACTCTTTAAATTTCTTATTTTTCCAAAGCAACTTTAATTGAATTACTGTTTGCTTTTACTTTTTTGATGATTCTGATAATTAGTTATGAAGCTCTTTAAGCCTTCTATGTCATTAGCTGTTAATCGACCAACATAATTAAACTCTGCTAAGCTTATTTTCACTTGATATGGTCTATCAATTACAACATAAGATTTCCTATTCAAACCTACTTTTTGCCAATCAACTATTGGATAGCGAATAGCTTTCATAGCACGTGACTTATTCTTACACTTTGTTGTAATACGATAAAAATAAACGTTGTCTGCATCTTCTTTTAATATAAGAATTGGTCGATTTTTGCCACCATTATTCCAAGCTACATAAGCCGTGTAAACATCGTTAATCCTCATCTTCATCCTGCCAGATTTCTTCAAACTCTTTAGCATTTTTAATCACTTGAGGCTTTTGTTTCAGAGCTAATCTTTGAATTTCTAATGAGTTGCGCTGTTCGAGAGTTAATCCCATCTTAAAAGGAATAGCTCCCGTGTTATCAATAGCATGATATAGAGAATTAATTACGCTTGTAGGTGTTTGACCAACAGATTTTAATATGTAATTAACACGGTCAACAACATCTTTGTTCACATTTGCTTGAATTCTAGTCATGTTTATTACCTCCTGATACACTCTATTATACTCTATATGTGAGGCTTTTGTACAGTAAAACCTTACACTTAGCTTTCTTTAATAATCTTAGAATTTTTTTGCGAACAGTCTGACTTACGCTTTCATTCAAGAAAAAATGATTCTAAAAGGAAAAATAAGCGGCACAGATTGCTCTGCGTCGCTTCGCTTCATTTATTTTTCTTTAGCTTGCTGTTTCTGTTTACGTTGAATATATTCCCGATATTTAAAATTATTAACTGCTAGTTTCTGATCCTTATCTAATTCTGTAGTTTTAACTAGGTCAAGTTCTTTAAAATGTTCCACATCATATCTAGTAGCAGGTTTAACAAACAAATTAATAGCGGTCTTTTCTACGTTAGTATCGCTGTTGGGTAATTTGGTTTTGCAAACAAAGGCTTGATTTTTTTTCAATTTATCATAGGTAGCTTTGTCAATGATTGCTTTATAGTGTTTAGGATAGACCCAGTAGGGATGCGCCTTAGTTTTATCTTCTTGCTTTTGCAAGTAAACATATTGCAAACAGTACTTACCTACTACAACGGCATGGTCTTTAACTGATTCTTGAAACTTTTCATCCTTGGTAAATATCTCTACCGCTTCTTGATAAGTTAAAAACTTATGTCCTGCTTTCATAGTTCCAGTATTAAGGTTGTATACATTATCAAAATACTCATAACGAATAGCTAAGGGTGCTTTCCACATATCTACAGGTTTTGTCTTATCAGGATGTTGTTGATAATAGCTGTCGAATTGCTCCTGTTCTTCTTCAAGCGTGACAGCTGTTTTCATACCAGGTGCAGGCTTTTCTATCTGATTGAAGCTAATCGCCCATTCTGGAAGCAAAGAGACGATTAAACCAATATGATGTTCATGTCTGTTAGCTCGCATTTCATATTTTTGAATGACTGTAACAAATTTAGGCACAATGAGGTCATTGTAGCTAAGTTTAGCTCCTTGGTTATTACCATTTTCTTCTTTTATTTTAACTAAATTTGCAATTTTATCTTTAAATTCTTTTTCGTAGTCTCGCATAATGTTGTCCTTTTAAAAAATTAATGAAAGGGAATCAGCTTAGGTAGGCTAAATTCCATTAAAATGAACTACACCGTGATTAAAATCCCATGCTTTCTGCTATTATTTTCAGTAAAAGCAAAGTTAATATTACTTAAGGGTCTATCCTTTCTATCTGATTTAGATTAGTCCTTTTACAATGTTTACGATTTTCTAAGTTTTCCTCGCATCCCTCCCCTCAATATATTCGCCACCTTTTCCTCATACCTTCTAGTATTTGAGAACTGTAGTAGATTTCTTATCCTTATGCTTGCTCTGATTATCAGCATAACAGATAACCCTAAATTTGCCCTTTGGTGTCTCATATGAAGCCACGGTATTACTTATACCAGGAGTAATTTTTATATTTACTGTAGGCTCTTTCTTTCGCTTATCCTTAATGTAATCGACAACTTTCAAATATGCCTTACCTGTAGTTGTTACTGTAGTTGTTACTACTTTTTTGCCATGTACTGTACTTGTTAAATTTTTTATTTCATTTTGCTCAACAATAAATTTGTGGGCACTAGTTAATTCGACATCAATTGTTGCATTATTAACTTTATCAAGTAGTAAAGAACTTTCTAAAACATTATAGTTATCTAGTGCAATATCCTCTTTTTTGTTCATAGCAATAAAATCTAGTAGCATTCCGCTAAACACGATTACTACACCTGCTTGTAACATTCTCGGGCCAATTTTTTTGTTTGAAACTGTTACTACAATCCCTGAGATAAGGAAATAAAGAAGCATTATATTTAAGAATATAACTAGGATTGTATTTTCAAATTCCCCTGCAGAAGATAAGTTGGGATTAACCGTTAAATTAAACATTTTCTATTTTTCCTTTCTCATGTAACCTAACAATTTTCTTTTACCTGCTGATACATTGTTTTGAATTAGTCTATTTAAGACTTGAACTAACTCTTCCTCATCTAAGCGGAAATATTTATCCTGAATAGTTTTAATGTAACTGGCAATCATGTAACTTGAATTAGCTTTTTGTGCTAAATCATTTGCTTTATCAGCACTAAGTATTTGACGCATTTTATTCTTTAATCCCCCACTTTACACACAACATTGCATCCCTTTTAAGCTCACAATTTTTATACTTTGCGAGAATCTTTCTTGAATCGAAGCCATGAGACACAATTACAGCGTAATTATGTACGGTCTTATGAACTTCAATCTCATTTTCCTTAAAGCCTTCTAGTGTTAAGTCTTCAACAAAACGGTCCAAATCCTTGGAACTATCATAGTCAAATAACCATTTATGTTCAGCGGCATTTTGTGGTTGCATTGCCAAACTTGTAACTTTACTTTCTAATTTGGTTGCGGAAAAAGTAGGATGATCTAGCAAATAATGTTGCAAGTCCTTAATTGTTGATTCATTGTTTCGTTCGTTAATGGAAATATAAGAGCGGCTTAGTTCGCCCTTAACACCTCTAGCAACAAAGGCATCAAATTTTCCTTTTAGCTCATCAAGACTTTTATCAGTTAAAAAAGAAATCTTTCTTTGCTTAAAATCTTTAACATCCTTATTGTCTTTATTTCTGGAAACAAAAAATACACCTTTCATGATTTTCCCCCGTACATATCGAGATTTTATGAATACAGCTTCGGCTGAACTTTACTGATAACCATGTTTTAGTTCTTCAACATTTCATGTAGCAGGTTATCAAAATCCTTAAACGATTTAGAATTTGTTATTTGTGCAAATAACAAAGCTTCTGAAACCTTTTCATTTGTTGACTCGCTTTCAGCTACCTTTGATAAATATGCAAGAATATTTTTTCATCATACTTGTGCATTCTTTTTATGATTTTGTTGAAACACCATGAGGCGGCCTTTAAGCGAGTTTCTGAATCAAGATTTGAATATTTCTCAGAGCCTTCTACAAAAATGTCAGTGCTTCAAAGTATTCTTCAATCTCTTTATTTTCTTTTTCTTATTGTTTTTCTCATTGATGAATATATTATTGAATATATTTGTCATTTGAATTACTCCTTTTTTATTACCGTCAAAGCACAAATGCCTTTCACTATCTTTTTATTAGCTCATTTAGAAACATTGGCAAAGTAGTTGGAACTACAAACTTGACCATGACAAATGTCGTTAAGCAAATTAGTGATATTGTAACTATCCATCTAAAAAAATTTTCACGACTCGGATCAAAGACGAATATATAGAGCAAAGTCATAATGAGACAAGCTAAAAATCCTATTAAAACCATTATCAATTGCATAAATGCAATTTTGCCTGTTACTTTGCCAAAATCTATTGTTTTACTAAGATCGTAGACAAAATTACCAACTAGCATAGTCACAATTGTTGCTAGAAATACTATGATTTTTACATATTTACTATCATTCATTTTTTATCTTTGCCTTTCTCTTTATTTGGATTGTTATGATAACGTAAATATCTGTTTCTCTGGGACTCAGATAGGTAGACAGGCAGTTTAGGCAGTTTATTCAGATATAATTTTTGAAGCCTTAGCTTATCCATCGGGATATAGTCGTTCGCATAGAAATCTATATCTTGAAGCCACACATCATAAAAGGCTTGTGTTTTCATCAAATAATTTTTTAGTTTTTGTTCATCAATATATGAATTTGATTTATCAAGATATTTTTTTATTCGCCAACGTCTATATTTAGAAAAGGGAACATGATTAAGGTTATTAAGTATTGTTAGTCTACAGCTCTCTTCATCTAAAATTATTCCTTGAACAGTTGCTCCATTTAAAAGATCTATCATTTGATGACAGAAATTAATAATTTTGAAAAATCTAATCCGCTGTCTTTCCTTAAGTGTCATCATCATTACGCTAAGTGTCATCATCATTACGCTCTTTCTTTTCTAACTTACTAGCACTAGCATTAACACCATTAGAAGCCCTAAAATCAAGATAAGAGATATAAAAATTTTTAATTCCTTTTCTTCGTTACTTCCAAAAAACGTCAAGCCTGCTGCTATACCCGGAACTAAGATAAATACTGCTACTACAAATGATTCTTGCATCTTTTTCTACCAATTAATATTTAAGAACCTTAGTTGCCTTGCCTATTCTATGTTGTTCTTTCTCGTCAGCGTAGCAAATAACCCTAAACTTACCCTTAGTCGTTTCATAAGAACCACTGGTTGAACTTAGACTAGGCGTAATTCTGATGTTGGCTACCATTTTATTTTTCTTCTGTTGCTTCTTTACATAGTTAGCGACCTCTAAATATGCTTTTCCTTCATCACTTATTGGAATAATATCTGCTCTTTTACCATAAATTTCAGCGCTTAAGACCTTACGCTTGTCTTGCTGAACAAGAAATTTATGATTACTAACTTGCTCAACATGCACTTTGGCATTTGCCACCTTATCCAGTAACAAACGTTTTTCTAACACATGATATTTCTTTATATCCTCAGAGTTTCCATCCGCTTTACTTTTGCCAGAAACCATGGGTAATATTACTAAAAGACAAATCACCAAAAATGCTACTGCCCCCTTTATATCATTTGCTATCCCAGTTAAAAGGAAAATAACTGCTATAGTAGGCAATACTCCACAAATAATTACAAATCCCACAAAGAATTCAGGAACTGGATGTAGTAGACTAACGCTAACAGTCAGATCAAGCATTTTTACTCTCCTCTTTTTTTACTATGCAACAGAACTTTAGGGCATAACTCCTCAAAGTCGTATCTGCTCCTTATTTGGTAACAAGATTCGGTTGCATGGTATCTGTTTTCAATTTTATGGTCGTCTGAAATCTTAGTAGCATAAATCTGTGGAAACAGGTTCACATTAATGCTACCTAAACCATTGTGATTACGTTCTTTCAATTGTTGTCCTGTAGTGATTTTGGCATTTACTAGGGATGCAAAAAAACTTTTTGTACCAAAATCTAAGAAGTTGTCCAACAGTTTTGAAATTTTATCGTAGTCAACATTGTCTCCAAAGTCATAAGCCGTATCGGTTAAATCTAACTTGGCATCACAATATTCATTGCAGATAGCTAATAAATTAATCATTAGTAGCAAGCTCGGCAAAAACCTAATTCCAGAATAAAAGCTCTGCGCGCCAAATACGTTCTGGATACCGCATTTAAACGGATCGACCTTATGGTTTAATTCGCTAAAAGAGAACATACAGCTATCGGTGTCAGGATAATCCTTGTGATGTTCAATTCCTTTGTTGTAGAAGTCAAAACTAGCAGAACTGTTATCATTATTGACTTCAAGCGGGACTATCACCTTACGGGTAAAATGAGCTGGCATCAAATTTTCTGGATGAAACTCATATTTTTCTACTACCTCAAGTTGATATTGCATATTTGCTTTTAGCCTTGGAAGCGGCAATAGAATGCCATAAAATCTCTTATTTCCATCCTTGATATATGGAAAGATCATAGACTTGTTAGGCACTGGCGAACCAAATTTAAAATCATTGATTGAATAGTCCATCAGCTTTCTAGCATTGCTGTCAAAAAGTTTTGCATCGATGTTCATTTTCCAACTCTTAGGCTCATTAAATACGATTTGCGTCCGTAAACTTTCAACATCTAAAATCTCTTTCGGGATCTTCTGTTCTGGATGTGCTTTCAAGTAAGCACTAGCTTTAGTCATTTTTTCTAAATCAACTTCTTCAAAAAAATTCTCATCAATTACCATTGACTGAATTTTTGGAGTGTAGTAGAAAACGTTAGGCTTATCAAATGCTACTGGCATATCAGCTTGTTCATGCATATGCCTTTGAATTGCTTTTAAAAAGCCGAGTCCAAACTCGTCTGCGCTAAGTGTTTTAGTAGTCATCTATCTTATTCCTTCTCTTTAATTGTGAACTGTGAATTTTTGCAGTTCTCTATTTACTTTCTTTTTAAGCTCCTTTTTTTCATGCTTTTTTAACCATTGCTGATTGATAACGGGCTTGCCATTTTTGTCGATTCTAGGCGTAATTCCTCCATTATTTCGAATCAGGATATACTCAACGCCTGTTTTTTCGTTAACCATGATCGCAGACCCTAGATTAAGTTCTTCATTTAATGTAGTAATATTCTCATCTTTAATATTATCAGCACTAGCACTTTTGCTCTCTTCGCAAGCCGATAAGGTCAACATTGCCAAAAGTATGGTAGTCGTAGCCAAAAGATTTTTGTTAGTAAAAGCCATTATAGGTACTATTCCTTTCAATAGATTACTGTTCTTCTTCCAAACTCAAGGAATTTGGAAGTTTAGCAGTTGCTTTTTCTAAGGGCATATTATGTGGAATACCATATAGCCCAATAATGCCATACTTACCACGATGTTTACCTTCTAGTGTTAATGAGAAATGATCCAATACATCATTAACAATCTCATTAAGTTTGTTTACACCTGTTTTGGTGTAATAACTATTAGGTGAGCTAATAGTAATAAACATTCCATTATCGAATCTAATAGTTAAATCATGAGTTCTTACTTCTACTACACTTTTGTCATTTTTACTAATTAATTTTCTCATTACCATCATTTGTATCTTTCTTAATTTAAACCGTTCCAACTTTCAACTAATTTTTTTCGTTGCTTTGGCAATATTTTGGCAAAATAAAACAATTCTCTTAAGGCTCTAGGCAAAGCAATTAATTCATCATATGTAGGCGTTCGGTTAGTGTTACATCTGTCCGTCAATAGTTCATTAGTCATACGCAACATCGATTTTATATCTAAGTTCATGCAGGCTTGGCGCTGATACAGGTCTCGCCATAATGATTTATCGTTAGACATGTTACGCCTGTAATATGGGATCTCTAATTTAGTAATCACATCTCGTTCATTGATTCGCCATAGACGATAAATAGCATATGGCACTAGCAAATCTAATTTAGCAGTAGCAGGACGAATGCATTGAATTTGATTGTCTTTATCTAAAAAGTACAAACCTGTTTCAGGAAATACGATTTTTTCTACGTTCTCAAGATAACCCTGTTTTGTCAATATGCTTACGTTGGCAAACGCCTTATAGTATTGTCGTATTTGCTCAGGCAGTCTTTTCAAAGTATCTAAATCCGATTTGATTTCCCACACAGTAGAATTATTATCGTTTGCTTGATCTAAAGTAATGAAGTCACAGATTGCCTTGCCTAATCTCCATTCCTTTAAAGCACCTACTCGATGATCTTTCAATTTAGGCAAAACCAACTGATTGAATAGTTCATTTTTGTAGAAATATTCATTGCGGTGATTTTCTGCCATATAAGAATAGATTTTGCTAATGCTTTCAAAGTAGCTATCACGCACATTAAGGTCTACATATGGATTTTTAATAATTTCTAAATTATTAGGACCAAATTGTTCTAATGGCTTTAACAGTTGATTACTAAAGCACCTATTAAACCAAAGATCATTGTCTTTTTTCCTAGTCATTTAATTTTTCTTTCCTATATTAATGTTGTGCAATGTAGCTAATCACCTTGTGAGCGATTGAACCGTAATTTACCAAGAAGTAGCAACTAGTCACTGTCATAGCTAAAGTCAAAGCAATGTAACCTTGTAACAATCTACTTTCCAGAACTAATTTCTTTGATCTTGATTCAGTAAGTTCTGCTTGGGGATTATTGATCTGTTTTCTAATTAAATAATTGGCAACCAAGCCTAAAGCAATTAAGACTACTGTCACCGAAACAATTAAGAAGAATTGTAATTCTGCATTGCTGTACTGAGCATTTAAGTGTTCTAGTTTCCAATCAACATACATTATTTCTTATCCTCCATATATTTTTTTACGACCTGATCGGCTTCTCTGCTTGTTCCCATTACCAATAAGTTGTCTCCATTATTGGTAGTTACCGTATATCTTTGTTCTCTGGGGATGTATTGCTTCTTATCTACTACCTTTGTAGCAATTACTTCATCAAATTTAAGCAAATCTCTGGTACTATTAATTTTAATTGCACCGTCTTTTTTGATGTGATACAGTTCGTGACTTAGTGCCCTTGTATTAACTGTATATGCAGTTGGAACTACATATTCAATTGTGATCTTGCCGTAATTACGCAGAAATTCCTCAATTTTTTTGTTATTCATTGCTTTTTTCCTCTTTCAACAACCAAAATAAGGCTCCTGGCGTTAAGATCAAGCCACTGGTAGAAACGATTGCCATCAGCTTAACCATTTTTATGACGAAGCGATCAGACGCTATCAAAGTAACCACAGTACAAAAAACTGCGACAACTAACAAAATTCCAATTGCAACCAGTATCTTTTTAATTGCCCTGTCAGTGTATTTGTTCATTCTGATATTCCTTTCAAAAGACACGCTGAAGTGCCATTCTTGGCAGACTTAAAAATGCTTGATTAGCTCAAACACGATTAACCAAAAGATCAATCCAAAACCAATGGAAGCTCCGAAAGTTTCAATTACATACAGAACAAAGTCATTTTCTGCCATCTTGTCTGTTTTGCTTAAAGATTGTTTTGCCTTTAATTCCGTTCGGGTCAAACCGCCACCACGTTTAATTTTTGATCTATTTTTTTCTGGCCTGATAGCATTTAGTCTTACCTGCAAGTTAATTTTCTTCTGTTCTTGTTTTGGCATGATTATTTCCTATCTTTTCTAGTGTGCAGTCGTATGTCTAGGATCCGCAATTCCTGTTACTTCTTCCATTCCTCGTCTTGTAACAACAATCGTATTGCCAAACTTACGCCAACTACCCCTAGGCCATTTCTCTGGGTGAGAATTGATACTAGCACGTACATAATCAGGGTTTTTATGCCAAATCATAGACGCATCTTTGGCGCTCATAATTTCTGGATTGTGTAAGTTAATCATGCTATCGCTCACTTTCCAACCTTATTTTATTAAATTTAAAATGCAATTTCTGGTTTTCTCCAGACGCTTAGTACATGTATTTTTGTGGACTATTGAACCACGCTAAATGATTCTTGCTTAATCGCTCATCTAGGCTCAAGTCTTTATCATTAATCTCATAGCTAGTCTTATTATCTTGAATTCCGTAGATTTCAGTAGATACCAGTCGATTGTCTTTCATTTGCTCCTCAATGCTTTTATGATGGTGCGTTTTAAACATAATCGTCACACTTTTCCTTCATATATTATTTACCGTGTAGTTTCTACCGTGTGAAAGTATAGTACTGTCTTATCATCTTTTTCTTCTACGCTAACGACATAACCAACAGTAAATCTACCAGTAGCAACTCTATACTTGCGATCAATTTCTTCAAAAGCATACCAATGCTTTGGCTCAAAAATATCGGTCTTGGGTAAA
Organism: uncultured Lactobacillus sp.; assembly: GCF_947367125.1. Lineage (GTDB taxonomy): Bacteria > Bacillota > Bacilli > Lactobacillales > Lactobacillaceae > Lactobacillus. The sequence goes on along the minus strand of NZ_CANBCQ010000043.1, from coordinate 4,339 downwards.
TTGATTGGTTGCAGTTGACCATTATTTTCACCCATTGGAGGGATGTCGCTGTGAATCACACTATCAAAGTGATCCATATAAACCTGCACTACTGCATCTACTCCGATAATCGGATAAACTGCAATATCGGTTAGTTCAATATCTTGCAAGTCTTTTGGTACCCCTCCACCCAATTTGTTTGCTTCTTTTTGTGCTTTGAGTTGAAATTCTTCTAGTCCTCTATTCCCTACCTCTTTAAGCAAGACTTTGCGCTGATTTAAGAACCGAGTAAACATTGGTTGCAATCGCTTAATAAGTTCTACTCTTGATTCAGATGGATTGATAACTCCTTCTGGTTTGATCTTGTTATATTGCTTGGTAAAATCTTCTGTATAAAAGATCGACCGACTAAGACCATCAAAGATGTAAGCCATAGCCCTATCCGTATCATGACTATATTTCGGATAGTCTAAAGCAAGATAATACTTATCACCATCTACATAAAATGGGTGGCAAGCTACTCGATCCCAATTACCAAAAAGGTTCGGAAAAGTAGCTAATACTGGATGGTCCGCAAAGGTAATTTCACTCATAATCCCGCAACTCCTAACTTCTTAGTCCCTAAAACGACATAACCTGGCATCTGCTTAAAATTGGTTAAATAAGTGATTAAGCAGTGGATCTTGCGACCAGTGTATTCCTTGGTCATTGGATCGTATTCCTCCAGAATAAGCAATTCGCCTACTTGGTAGTTACGATCATTCTTTCTAATCTCAAAATTTTTAGAACCATTAGCTTGTGCTTCGTAGTAGCTAGGAAAGATTTTTACTCGATGTTCTTTAATTTCATACGCTCCGTCTGTTGTAAATGCTTTCATTTAATTTTTCCTTTCTATTTCTTGTTGTTCAAACAATCATAGCTAATTTAAAATGCGATTTCTGGTTTTCTCTAATTTGTGTTAAATGCTGTCTTGTTTTTGAAAAACTCAATTTTTTCTCAAAAGCAGATGAATATCTCTTATTTTTTGTGAGTATTTAATTCGCAAGTTGCAAAAATGCTTTACATTGCTTTTTATTTTAATTAATATCTCTGTAAAGGTTGATATATGGCCTTTTTTAATAAGTTTAGGCGGAAAAGCAAGGAGATAATTTTATGAAGAAAAATATCAATTTTAAGGACAAAATGATTCTTAATCTAGTTGATAGATATATGGAAGAACCTAATAACTTGGTTTATCCAGTTCACTTTTTCAAAGAAGAACATTTGAACTGGGACGATAATCTTGTCGATAAAAATGGCAAAGCCATCCCCACTGTAACCGACAATTACATACAATTTGTTCTAGGCTATCAACGATTAATAAGTGACATAAAAACAGGACAGAATGTTAGCGATCAAGATAAACTGAATCTGGTTTGCAACAGTCATTTTATTGCTCACGATTTAAAACTTTTCCCTTTTTATGATGAAGAAGCCAATATTGAGAATGACTTAAATACTTGGCAAAATTTGTTTGAAAAAATACTGAGCGCTGATTCAGTAGACTATAGCTGGCTTACGCTAGACAAGTTAAAGCAAATGAATCAGTTTGCAGAACGTGGCTATTGGACTTTAAAAAACTATACCAGTCATTATCGTCCCAATACTTTGATTATTGACTTACCTCTTGCTGGAATTGAAGGTGGTCACTATTACTGCACACCAGAAGACTATAGCTGGGATAGCCAAGAAATCTTGTCAGATCGTGACTTAGAAAAGATGGCGGATCAAACCTATTTCACTCTTTCCGATTTAGTTACTTCTTTCAGCATCATTTGGAACAGTACTTTAATTGCAGAAGATGAAAATTACATTGCCTTCAATAGTGGTGATTTACTTCATAAATATGTTTATGATAAGAATACGGATTACTATGCTCAGATCAATAGTCCTGATTATGAGATCAAAGCTGTTCTTGATTGCTTAGCGAATAAACTTGACTTCGAGTTGAAGATTGAAGAGCTAGAATAAGCGCTATCTTAGAAAGAGAAAAAGGAGAACTACTGAAAAATCAGTGTTCTCCTTTTTAACTACTCGTTGTGGCTAATTATTTAAGATTAGCAATAAGACTGTACCCTAAAAATCCGTTACTTAATACGGGATCGAAAGCAAATCCAACTCCAATTTTTGTATATTGACTAGACAAAAGAATGTCTCTATGTCCCCAATTAGAGCCTGCATCATGATAGATGAAGCTTCTCAATTGTTGGCTGGCTTCTTGCTCTGGTGTACTTGTGTCGTTAACTGTTCCTCCTGCAAGTACTTCTGCATATTGAGTTCTACTTCCATCGGGTCTAATATGGTCAAATTTAGTATTGGCTTCATTAGCTCTGGTTACTGCATAAGATTGAAGTGTATTATCTATGCTTAAGGGGCTTAATCCCTTTGATTGACGTAATTCATTTAATTGGGTCACAAAAGCTTGTTCAGTTTCATTTGCAAAGTTTGAATTTATGATGTTTGAATATTTCTGTTTATTTGAAGTTGAAAGATTATCTTTTTGAGTATCTGCTTTTTGAGTATTTTTAGAACTAATTTCTCCCGTATCAAACTTATCAGTATCAGTAGCAGGTATCCATTTGTTAGCACCAATTTTATACCAAGTTTTACCGTTAACTTTTTCTTGTGCGTAAACTTTTACAGATTGTCCGACTCCAATGTATTCACCAGTAGGTGATTGATTGGGAGCTTTATATGTCTCACCTAATCCATTATCTGTAACTTTTACAGTAAATAAATCATTTGATTTGATATTATTTACTGACGTTGCTGTCTGATTTTCTACGGATTTGCCTTTCTTATTTCTGTGTACATTTGCAAGCTTAATATAGCGATGACTCCCAATGTATAAGTATTTTTTGCCATGAATTGTTTTAGTGCGGTAAGCTTTTACACTTCTGCCTTTCTTGAGTGTTCTTGCTCCTTTAATACGCTTGCCTTTATAGTTGTAAGCATAAGCATTGTGAGTAAGTTTTACGCTGCTAGTGCTTGCTTCTACTACATTGGCTTGTTCGTTGCCAGCAACAACTGTAGCTGAAAGCAATAGAGCTGATGAAAGCGTAATGGTTGATAAAACTTTAGTGATTCTCTTTTTTTGTAACATGTTAGTTACCTCCTATATTTCTTATTTCAATTTCTAAATTAATGATACATGATGAAAAAATGCATTTCATAAAAACTCTATGATTTCTTCAAAAAAGTTGAATTTTTCTAAAATCGGAACGATACACTACAAAAAACAAAAGTAAATTTATGATATAAATACAGATTTCGGGGGTTATCTGTGATTTACAATCCAACAAAGAAGGAAATAAAATATGGAAAAAAGCAATGGTTATAAAGACCATACAGATCTTAAGAGTCGTAAGGGAATTAAAATTCTCTCTGCTTTGAGTATGGCTTTACCTATCTTTATGCAATCGGGACAACATATTTTTGCCGATGATTTAAAGAAATATAAATCAATCCCAGCAAATATTACAGTTGCCAATCGCCCAACTGAACCTGGTTCTTTAGGCTGGGCTACTGTGGTTGCAAATAATGGTGCTAGAGATCAATACGCAGGGAACTGGGTTGACACAGATGGTAATGTATATTACTGTCTTGATCCTAACTTAGCGGCTCCAGATAAAGGAAACAAATCTACACACAAAGGTAATGCTAGTGGAGCAGTACGTGCTGTCTTAAGAGCAGGCTATCCATCTCATTCAGCGGCCGAACTAGGTGCAGGCAATCATAAATATATGGCTATGTTTGCTACCCAGTTAGCCGTATGGCATGAAGCTCAAAGTACAAAATCAATTACGATACATAATGCCACAGTAGAAAAGCTTTATAAAAAAATCTTAGCCGATGCAAAAAAGCAGACTGGTTCAGGACTTACTAAGCTTAAGATTACAGCAACTAATGTTGATAAAGAAAAAGGCTCAGCTACCTTAACTATTAATAAAACGGAAGACTTAGATAAGGTAAAGAATAACGTTACCGTTCATTTAACTAATCTTAAGGCCACACAGGACGGAAAAGCAGTTACAACAACTGCTAAAGCTGGCACTCCAATTCAAGTTCAGCTAGTAGATAAATCTAAAGATGGTTCTATGTCAGCTACTGCCAATTCATATACTACAGAAACACCTATTTACTATACTCCAGGTAAACAACGTGGTGTAACAATGATTAAGGTTCATAAGGGAACTGTTAAAGATGATTGGTCGTTTTCTAAGCCAAACAAGCCAGATACGCCACCTTCAACTACTTCGATCAAGGCAATGTTTGACCTGAAGAAGAATGATGATGAAGGCGATCAGGTCGATCAAGCCAA
>NZ_CANBCQ010000042.1 GCF_947367125.1 uncultured Lactobacillus sp. | reverse complement strand
CTACTTTGATTAAATAAATAATTAAAAAATCAATTTACGAGAAAGATCTATTTACACAAAAGATTTGACAGTTTCAAATTTAGTATTTGTATTCATAAGTTAACGGTTGATGAAATCTATCACAAGGCTTATAAAGACACAAATAAAAATGCAGAATTAGGTCATCGAAGATCTAGAAAATAGAACTAATAATGCAGTCTCTGTGTAATTAAGCGGTTTTAAATGTGTTACGGAATAGGCTTATTTGTTGTGCCCTACGCATGAATAAATTACTAAACCATGCTATAATCAAAAAAATAGCAACGAAGTAATTAGAGTATTCAAGCGTACTCAAAAAGCCTTACCATCGCAACTGGTAAGGCTTCTTTTTTCACTGGGGGCAACTACCCAGCTGAACATAAAATTTTAGCATCAACCATGGGCTTGTTAAATACTTGTGCCATGGCTTCAGCTCCAGTAATGACTACTATTTTTACGACAATTTCTGGTATGGGTGATGTATGTTATGCTTTAATTGTTTTGTTAGCAGTAGAAGCAACTGTCTTGTTTGTAGCTGTACGAATGGGCATTAAAGTTAAGAAAACTGAAAAAGGAGTTAATTCTACTGTAGCAGTGAATGATTAACTGTAAGAAAGTGTTTAACTTCATATAAAAAGGCTCCAATTTGGAGCCTTTTTATATTTTATTGCTTGCTTCTATCCTTGTATCGCTAAAATAGTTATTTAGTCGTCAACTACCCTAGACTTCAGTCTAGGGTAGTTGACCCAAAACAAAAACCTCCAAAATTGAACTTTTATGTTCAACTTTGGGGGTTAACTTCACCTAGCTCTAAATTAGAGCTAGGTATTTTCATGAATTATAAGTTAGGATCCATCTTGAAGCGCAAAGGTGAAGCAGCGGTTTGCTTAGTAATTAACTTGGCAGATAATTCTCTGAAGATATCGATAGCTGCCTTAGCCATTTTTTCATTGGCTTCATTGACTAAGTCAGTCTTCTTGGCTGGATCAGTTTCTTTAGCTAATTTTTGATCATATTCATAACGCAGACGTGTAGTCTTCTCACGTGCTGCACTTTGTGCATTGGCTAGATCTGTACCGTATGTACTCCAGTCGCGATCAGCTAACGTGCTAGCTAGCTTAAATACCCAATAAGCAGAGTTGCTGCTGTAAGTTTCCTTACCATACTTGTACATAGTAGGAACTTTAGTTCCTTGTGGATAAAATGGCACATAAACGCTTTGTGCGACAACCCCCATAGCTAACCAGTGAGTCATATCCTCGCCATTTAATTCAAGTAAGTGTGATTCTTGCGTTGTGGCTACGGAGATTGGTCTAAATGTTGCATTGTTTTTATTCTTAGGATTGGTTAAATCATAAGGTGTATTTTGGTAGTGATTACTCAAAACTGCTTGGGCATCTTGAATTGCGATTGGCTTATCTGGTTTTCTGATGAAAGGTAAGTCAAAGGATTGCGGATCTTGTTCAACAGATGGCGTTAATAATTTTTGACCAATCCAAACGCGAGGCGTATTGTAGTGCAAGTCGCTATCGTCATGTGTACCAAAGATTTCTCGCCAGTTAAAGACAACGTCTTTTGGCCATAATTTATTATTATAAACAAATTCCTTTAGATTTTTTGAATACATAAAATCATTACCATCAAAGACAACAGCTTGAATGGCTAATTGGTTGGCAACAACTGCATAAGAATCATCTGGTATTCTTTGGGCAACCCATTGGTGACCTGAGCCGATTTCCATATACCAAGCCTCATCGGGATCACTAAAGAGAATGCCGTCTGCTTCAGCGGCACCGTGTTTTGCAACAATGTCACCTAAACGCTGAACACCTTCACGCGCCGTTTTGACATATGGTAAAACGACTGTTACCATGGCTTCTTCTAGAATGCCTTTTTCAGTGTCAAAGGGATCAACTGCCATGACCCGGTCATTAGCATAGGCACTTTCGGTTGCACTCATCGCCACATGATGTTCATTAATGCCATCTTCTTCAAACACACCGTATTTGTCAGTCCATTCTGGAGTGGAAGAATAAGCATAACGGGTAGCAGGTAAGTCCATTTCAAATTTGTTATCTTTTGATTTAAAATGATTATCCTGCACGTTATCTTGGTGCGGGTTAAAAGCCAAGTGCTTTGGCCAAGCAGTTTTTGCATCTTCATTACGACCAATAATGACGCTGCCGGAAAGAGATGCCTGCTTTCCGATTAAGATTGAGGTGCATGATGAGCGCCCAACTGAATTTTCCATAAAAACACGCTTTCTAATTTTTTAGGTTTTGTAATATAATTATAATAGAAATTTTTAAGATTTATATTATATTTGTTTTAGGACAAAAAAAGAGGTTGCAATAAAAATGAGTAGCAAACCAGAAAATAAAAAAATCGAATTAACAACAGATTATGAGGATCATTCGATTAATATGAAATTCTCTGATAATCTGACCGATGACCGTGAACGTGGTTATATTTTATCTGCTGCATTCTTTTCATTTTGTGCTGCACAAGGCTTGGATAAACAAGCAGTTATTGAAATAGTGTCATCACATTATGATCAATTTACAGGAGACAACGGCTCATCGCTATTTAAGCGATTATAATATTTTTTAATAAGTTAGTGTATAAGACTTGAAATTGTTATTTTTTGGATATATTATAAGCATGAAGAAAAGATAACAGGTGTATTGAAAAGCACAACTTATAAATAATGATTGAGGTGCATTAAAATGGCAAGAAAAAAGGAAATTAGTAAAGACAAGATTTTAGATACAGCTTACAAGATGGCAATCAAGGATGGTATTGAAGGCTTAACTGCTCGTAGCATTGCTAAGGCAGGTCACTTTTCAACCCAGCCTTTGTATCTAGAATTTGACAACATGAACGATCTTCGTAATCAAGTTTTGAGAAGAATCTCTGATGATTTAAGAGCTCACATTTTACAACAAAAGTTTGTTGGCGAGCCTTTAATTGACTTAGATTTATCATACATTGATTTTGCTCAAACTCATGTTAACTTATTTAGAGCAATGTTTGTTGATGGCAAATTTGGTAGCAAAATTATTGCTGATACTTTGATGGAATTAGGAACTGAGAAGTTCAAGGAACAATATCCTGAAGTTGATTACGATGACGAAAAGATTCGTGACATTGTAGTTGCTAACTGGATTTCTACTACAGGGATGGCTGCTTTGGTTGTTAATGAAATCGCAAGTTTCACTCAAAACCAAATCGTCAATGTTTTGAACGCTCAAATCCACGATGCTATGCTTAACGATCGTCTTAGCGAAACTCAAGAAAGTCCAATGTTTGCTGCCGACGACGAAGCTTCGCTTAAGGATAACTTGGCATAGAGATTTCACCAATCATTTGTGCTTTTCATCAGAGAAAGACGTCTTCACTATGAAGGCGTTTTTTTCTTTGTTGTTATAAAAAACAAATTGGCTTAAATTAGGTGACATTAGTTTATAATGATACTTAAGAGGATTTTCGAAAGGTGGTTTTTATGAAGGTATTAGCTTTATCGGGTTCAAACGCCGATAACTCATTTAACGAAAAATTACTTAAAGTCATTATCAAAAATTTGAATAATAAGTATGACTTTGAATTGGCCACAGTTAAAGGTTTGCCAATGTATAAAGAAGGCGTTGATGCACCTGCTAGTGTATTGGCCTTAGGCAAACAAGTTGCAGATGCGGACATGGTTTTAATTGCTTCACCAGAACAACAACACTCAGTTTCAAGTGCCTTAAAGAGCGCACTTGAATGGCTTTCTAGTTCTGTACACCCATTTCATGGTAAGCCAGTTGTGATTGTATCAACTTCACCAATGCCTCAAGGTGCTTCCCGTTCTCAAAGTCGCTTAAAGAGTATTTTAGGTGCACCAGGTTTCAGCGCTCACGTTTTTGCTGGTGATGAATTCATGATGGGTTCAGCTCCAAAGCAATTTGACGAGAAGGGCGACTTGGTTGATGCCGGTACAGTTAAGTTTTTGAATCACTTCTTTGATGAAGTTGATGATTGGTATGCACAACTTACTAAGTAGGGGGCTTATTTAAATGAAAATTTTAGCAGTTGTTGGTACAAACGCTCCATTTTCTTTCAATCGTTTTTTAGCAAAATTTATTGCTAAGCGCTACGCAGATCAAGCTGATATTGAAGTTAAAGAAATTGATCAACTTAAGCCTTTCTGCAGGACTGATGAGCCTGATGAGGTTACTAAGAAGTGGATCGAAGATGTTAAGAATGCTGATGGAATCATTTTGGCAACACCAGAATATGATCACGCAATTCCAGCCGCATTAAAGAGTGCGCTTGAATGGTTGGGTTCACATGCTGGTCCTAATGTCATGAAGATGAAGCCAGCTGCAGTTGTTGGTACTTCATATGGTATTCAAGGCTCAAGTCGTGCTCAAGAAGATGCACGTGAAATTTTGCTTTCACCAGATATGAGTGCAATTGTTTTGCCAGGTAATGAAATCTTAATCGGTGGTGCTGCAAGCAGTTTTGATAAAGAAACTGGTGCTTTAACTAATGAAGCTTACATCAAACAATTAGACGCAATGATGGCTAACTTTATTAAATTTATTGAACAAGCAAATAAATAATTTTTGCGTGACTTGCTACGTGATAGTAAAATTACCGGATAGGGACACTATCCGGTTTTTTTATCAAAACTACTAAATAAAGAGATGAATTAAATGAAACCAAACATTTTACCACTAGAAAAAGTTTGTAATCCGCGTGACTTAGGCGGATATGTTGGCGCTGATGGCCGCAAAGTGAAAATGCGGCGCTTATTGAGAACAGGTAAAATTAGCAGGATTACTGACCATGATCGCGAATTTTTGCACAATTATGGTTTAACTAAAATTATTGACTTACGTTCGCCAGCTGAATGTGATCACTGCCCTGACAGCAAGCTTGAGGGTGTAGAGCACTACAATATTCCAATTTCGGTTGATGATAATACTAAAGGCGGTAAAAAGGATTTAACCAAAGTTTTTGCAACTTATCGTCAGGACCAGTATGCTGGCTTTAGCATGATGTGCGAGCGTTATAAGTCCCATGTTTTAAAAGAACATGCTCAACATAGCTTGCATGAAATTTTAGAGTTGTTAGCTAATACTGAAAAAGGCGCTGTCTTGTACCACTGCTCAGAAGGTAAAGATCGTACGGGCTTAGTGACCGTAGTTATTCTTTATTTACTTGGCGTAGACATGGAAACGATCAGACAAGACTATCTGTACTCAAATTACATGCTTAATAATTATCGCGCTAGAAGAGACCAGCAAATGCAAGCAGAAGGCGAGAACCTTTGCTTCCGGGCAAACATGCGGATTTTGGGTTCAGTTTCTGATGCGTTTTTGGATACAGCCTTAATTGCAATTGAGCAAAACTTTGGTGGACTTGATAATTATTTGCAAGAAAAAATTGGTGTAACGCCAGACTTACGTGAAGCGTTGCGCGATTTATATTTGGAAGAGAAGTAATTATGATTAAAGATTTAGCATTAGAGCAAGTTGTTGGTAACCATCATGCTCTAGGAACTTCAATTACACTGCAAATTTTTGGCACTCAAGATCGAAGCTTGTTACAGAAATCATTTGATTTGATTGATCATTATGAGGATATCTTTACCGTTAATCGGGATGAATCTGAAGTGATGGATATTAACCACGCTGCTGGCGATCATCCGGTTCAGGTTTCTAGCGCGGTATATGGCTTAGTTAAGTTGGCCGTTGAAAAAAGCCGCGAGAATTTTGGCTTTAATGCACTGATCGGGCCAGTAGTTAAATTGTGGCATATTGGCTTTAAAGGGGCTCATGTTCCTAAAGATGAAGAAATTCAGGATAAGATGCTATTAACAGATCCGTTCAAAGTGGTTTTAGACGATAGTAATCAATCTGTTTTTCTTAAAATGAAGGGCATGGAACTCGACTTAGGCGGAATTGCCAAGGGCTGGATTGCTGATCGAATTCGTGATTTGTGGCGCGCTTATGGCGTTGAAGCGGGGATTATCAATTTAGGCGGCAATATTTTATTAGTTGGTGATTCGCCAAAAAGAATTAGCGGTCAATGGTCGATTGGCGTGCAAGACCCAAAAGAGCCGCGGGGCGACAATATTACTTCAGTGATGGTGCCTGAATGTTCAGCCGTTACGAGCGGCACTTATGAACGCTATTTGATTGTTAATGGGAAAAAATATCATCATTTAATTGATCCTAGAACTGGTTATCCAGTAAAAACTGACTTAGCCGGAGTCACCACTTTTACTAGAACTTCAGTTGAAGCCGAGATTGAATGCAAACGATTATTCTTTGCTGGTAAATCGGTAAAAGGCTGGCATGATGACCCCGACCGAATTGGTGCGATCTTTGTTTATAACGATGAGCATATTGAATATGATAATTTCGATAATTAGCTAGATATGCTATATAGATAAAGAATAAGGGCCCCGAAGGACCCAATCAGCCCGCTTTAAGAGCGGTGACAAAGAGTTATATTTTACGATTAACGCTACTCAATGACCTGTCAAAGTTATAAAATTGAGCGGCGTTTTTTATTTTTTGTGGTGGTCGATATAAGTCAGCAAAGCCAACAAAAAACAGTATTTGCAAAACACTGCGAAACACTGTTTTTATTTCCATATCTATTTTTATCCAACCGTCTTACCGATATTGAAGATATTATTGAAGACCCCGTTAGAAAGACCTGGCGTGTTGTAAATAATGAACCGCAAGAAGCTTGAATCAATCGTTTGCTGCATAAACCAAGGATTTTGCAAAGCATTAAACATTGATAAGACCACATAAACCACGAAGTAACTAGCGATTAAGGAGACCAAAGCTCCTAAGACATTATCGAGAATACTGCCTAAGTTAGTTGCATGCGGATTTTTAGCCGGAATCCAGGTCTTGACGATCTTCATGATCATTTTACCAACAAAGAAAATAATGAAGAAGGCAACAAAGCGGGCGATCATTAATTCAACGTTGGTCGTCGAATTGCTGCGAATCATTTCGCCGGTGAATTGCGTATAAAGCCAATTACCAAATGGATTTTGCATAAAAATAGCTACCATGAAGACAATGGCTGAACAAATTAAACCAATGATATAGCGAGTAAAGCCCGTTTTATAACCCAAATATGTTTTATATGCTAAGTAAGCTAAAACAATTAAAGTAACAATCATATTTTTAACTCCTTTGCGCCTTATTATACCCTATTTTACAAGCGGCAAAACTTTGACGATTAGCTGAAAATACTTCATAATTGAAAGGATGAAATATCTTTACTAATCAATGCAGTTTACGTTAAATTTAGAAGTGTGAAACACGGTTTCACGGGTGAAAAATGAATCCTGAAAAATTTATTTTAGAACTATCAAAACATAATTTTAAATTAACTGATCAACAAATAGAACAATTTAAAATATATTTTAATTATTTGATTGAAGTTAACGAGCATGTCAACTTAACTCGCATCACTGAAGAAAACGAAGTCTATCTCAAGCACTTTTTTGACAGTCTTACGCCATTATTTACCTTTGGCGATGTCTTTAAGGATGGGGCGACGCTTTGTGATGTTGGTGCTGGTGCAGGATTTCCTTCAATTCCGCTAAAGATTTTAAAGCCAGGATTGAAGGTTACTATTGTTGATTCTTTGGCTAAGCGTTTAACCTTTTTACAGAATTTAATTGATAAATTAGGTCTTAAGGATGTAGAGCTAGTTCATGGCCGTGCTGAAGATGTTGGGCAAAATAAGCTTTACCGCGAAAAGTTTGACCTAGTTACTGCACGAGCAGTGGCCAGAATGAGTGTGCTCAGTGAATATTGCTTGCCTTTAGTAAAAAAAGGTGGCTATTTTGTTGCACTTAAAGGGCCAAAGGCTGAAGATGAATTAGATGATAGTAAAAAAGCACTTGAAGTGCTCGGCGGCAAGTTAATTAAGGAAGAGGAATTGACTTTGCCTGAAAGTGAAGAAGAACGAACTTTAGTCTTAATTCAAAAAGTTAAACCGACGCCAAAGAAGTATCCACGTCAAGCAGGTACCCCACGGCGCAAACCGATTCATTAAGCAGAAAGGGGCATAATATGTCATTATTTTCTTTTATGCATCGCGATGATGAAACTCCTAAGCATAAGCAAATTCAAGATCTTGAGTTGAGCAAGATCGTTCCTAACCGTTATCAACCACGGCGCGAATTTTCTGATGATTCAATCAAGGAATTAGCCGCAACGCTTGATAAAGATGGTTTGCTTCAGCCAATTGTCGTTCGCGAAGCTGGCGAAGAGGGACAATATGAGATTATTGCTGGAGAGCGGCGTTTTCGTGCAGCTAAAAGCTTAGGCTGGGAGACCATTCCGGCAATTGTCAATAATATGAGTGATGAGCAAGCGGCTTCTTTGGCTGTAATTGAGAACTTGCAGCGTGAAGATTTGAATCCAATTGATGAAGCCAAAGCTTATACTAATTTAATGAAATTAAATGATTTGACTCAGACAGCTTTAGCTAAGGACATGGGCAAGTCGCAGTCATATGTGGCTAATAAATTGCGCTTGTTAAAGCTGGATGATCAAGTGCAACAGGCTTTAATTGATGGTAAAATTACCGCGCGTCATGGTCGAGCTTTGCTTAATTTGAACAGTGCAGATCAAGACCGTGTTTTGGCCGAAATTGAAGCTAAGGGCTTAAACGTTAAGCAGACTGAAGAAATTGTGCAGGATGTTGATGCCTACTTTAACCCTGAATCTAAGAAGGCTAAGGAAACTAAACGTGTAGTCAACCGCATGCCAAAAGATTTAAAGGTGCAAATTAACACCATTAAAAAGGCGGTTAAACTGGCTAAGGATTCTGGTATTAAAGTTAAAGTTACTGAAAATAAAGATCCAGATGATTATAAGATTACAATTGAATTGAAAAGGAAGTAATAGGAAGGATGAACAATATGGTAAATGTAATTTCGGTTGCTAACCAAAAAGGTGGCGTAGGTAAAACTACGACTACTATTAACCTAGCAGCCTCAATTGCCGACCGTGGTTATCGCGTTTTAATTGTGGACATCGATCCACAAGGTAACGCCACCTCTGGTTTAGGAATTGAAAAATCAGAGATTGACCAGGACATTTACAATGTTTTGATTGATGAAATTCCTATTCAAGATACGATTCACCATACTTCAACTGCTAAGTTGGATATGGTTCCAGCCACAATTAACTTATCTGGTGCTGAAACGGAATTAATTTCAATGATGGCGCGGGAAACACGTTTGAAGTCAGCTTTGGATGCAATCAGTGACCAATACGACTTCGTTTTTATTGATTGTCCACCATCACTAGGACAATTGTCGATCAATGCTTTTACAGCATCTGATTCAATTTTGATTCCCGTTCAGAGTGAATATTATGCGATGGAAGGTCTTAGTCAACTTTTGAATACCATTCGCTTGGTCCAAAAGCACTTTAATAAAGATTTGGGCGTTGAAGGCGTGTTATTGACAATGCTGGATGCCAGAACTAATTTGGGTGCTGAAGTGGTCAAAGAAGTTCAATCTTACTTTAGTAAAAAAGTTTATAAGACCATCATCCCTCGGATTACTAAGTTGGCTGAAGCTCCAAGTTATGGGCAACCAATTACAGAATATGCACCAAAATCACGTGGTGCCAAGGTATATGATGATTTAGCAAAAGAGGTGTTAAAAGCTCATGGCAAGAGACTCAAGAAGTAAAGAGCCTAGAAAAAAAGGCGGCTTAGGTCGTGGTATTGAGGCTTTATTTGAAGATGAACCACAAGTTGAGGAAGCAGAAGAAGTCCAAGAACTTGACTTAGGCGACATTCGTCCTAACCCTTATCAACCAAGAAAAAAATTTGATGATAAGAGCTTAAAGGAATTGTCCGATTCAATTAAAGAAAACGGCGTTTTTCAACCAATTATCGTTCGCAAATCGGTTAACGGCTATGAAATTATTGCTGGTGAACGTCGTTATCGTGCTTCAAAATTAGCAAAGAAAAAGACAATTCCGGCAATCGTCCGTCAATTTGATGAAAGTCAAATGATGGAAGTCGCTGTCTTGGAAAACTTGCAGCGTGAAGATTTAACGCCACTTGAAGAAGCACAAGCTTATGAAATGTTGCAGAAGAACTTAGGCTTAACGCAAGAAGAAGTCTCTAAGCGGATGGGCAAATCCCGTCCTTATATTGCCAACTACTTGCGTTTATTGACCTTGCCAAGCAAGACTAAGCGTTTATTACAACACGGCGAATTATCAATGGGTCAAGCTAGAACTTTGCTTGGTCTGAAGGATAAAAGCAAGATCGATGCCTTGGCTAAACGAGTAGTCAAGGAAGGGATGCCGGTGCGCAAGGTTGAAGCAGTAGTTAGCGAATTGAACGCTAAAAAACCGCGCAGCAAAAAGATCGTCAAAAAATCGGCCTTCATCCGGGCTAGTGAAAGCCAACTGGCTAATAAGTTTGGCTCTAGCGTCAATATTTCAGAAACGCAAAAAGGCAAGGGTCATTTGTCAATTGATTTTGCTTCAACTGATGAGTTGAACCGCATTCTTGATTTGTTAGGTGTTGATTTAGATGGCTAAAGAAATTGCTTATAATTTGGCTGATACAGTACAGATGAAAAAGCCCCATGCTTGTCAAACTAATGATTGGGAAATCTTGCGCATGGGTGCTGATATCAAATTAAAGTGCATGGGCTGCGGACATATGGTGATGATGCCGCGCAGCGAGTTTAACCGGAAATTAAAAAAGGTCTTAACTAAGGCAAATGATCCGGTCAATGCAAAAAAAGAGCAATATGTGCCAAAAGATCGTATCGCTCGGCCAAATTTTGGATAAAATAGACAAGTAAGTAAAAATAAAAATTTGATTTTAGAAAAAGAGGACAACAAATGTCATTAACTGCTGGTATCGTTGGTTTACCAAACGTTGGTAAGTCAACTTTGTTTAACGCGATTACTAAGGCTGGGGCTGAAATGGCTAACTATCCATTTGCTACCATTGAACCAAATGTCGGAATGGTTGAAGTTCCTGATAAGCGTTTGGCAAGAATTCAAGAATTAATTCCTGCTAAGAAGATCGTTCACACTACCTTTGAATTTACTGATATCGCTGGTTTGGTCAAAGGTGCTTCCAAGGGTGAAGGTCTTGGTAACAAGTTCTTGGAAAATATTCGTCAAACTGATGCCATCGTTCACGTTGTTCGTGCCTTTGATGATGACAACATTACCTCAGTTACTGGTAAGGTTGATCCAGAAGAAGATATTAATACGATTAACTTGGAACTTGCCATCGCTGACCTTGATGCAGTTAACCGCCGAATCAACAAGGTAAAGAAGGTTGCTCAACAAGGTGACAAGGAAGCCAAGGCTGAAATGGCTGTTTTGAGCAAGTTGCAACCAGTACTTGAAGAAGGTAATGCTGCTCGTTCAATCGATTTTAATGAAGATGAACAAAAGATTGTTAAGGGCTTGTTCTTGTTAACTTCAAAGCCAGTTATCTACGTTGCTAACATCGCTGAAGACTCAATGGCTGATCCAGAAAGCGACAAGTACTACCAAATCGTCAAAAAGCATGCCGAAAGCGAAGGCGCAGAATGCTTGGGTATTTCTGCCGCAACTGAAGAAGAAATCGCTGGCATGGCTGACGATGAAAAGAAGGAATTTCTTGAAATGGAAGGCGTAGAAGAATCAGGCTTGGATCGTTTGATTCGTGCTGCTTACCATATCTTAGGTCTTAGAACCTTCTTCACTGCTGGTGGTCCTGAAACCCGTGCTTGGACTTTCCACGAAGGGATGAAGGCACCACAAGTTGCTGGTGTTATTCACTCAGACTTTGAGCGTGGTTTCATTCGTGCCGAAGTTGTTTCATGTGATGACTTAGACAAGCTTGAAACGATGCAAAAGGTTAAGGAAGCTGGTAAGTTGCGTCTTGAAGGTAAGGATTACGAAGTTCAAGACGGTGACATTATTGAATTTAGATTTAACGTCTAGGAGTAAGAATGGCTGAAGAGACAAAGAAAGAACAAGATCAAACCAAAATTAACACTGAAAAGCAGGCCAAGTTAAAGAAACAAGCTGAAATTGATACTCAAGATGAAGAAATTAAGCAAGAAGATCCAAAAGTTTTGCGAGAAAAATTGAGTAACAAGAATAGCGACTATGTTTTCCGCTTAGAAAAAGAATTGCAAAAGCAAGGTTCAATCTCTCGAGCTGAGGCAGTTGAAATGACTGATAGTTTGCTTAGCGAAATCATTATTGCTCAACGTCATGGTCAACCAGCTAACGGTCTTTATTTGGCTTCACCAGCAATTAAGGCTGAACAAATGCTTCATCCTAAGAAAAAGCCTATTGCCACACCAACTTGGCAATTAATGGTCGATGGTGCATTGCTTTACTTAGCAATTTTTGTTGGTTTATGTGGTATCCTTGCATTATTCCAAACTAAGAACCAACCGTATAATTCACAAATGGGGATTCTGACAATTGCCAGTGTAGGTATTTTAATGGGAATCTTCATGGTTAAATACAATGATTGGCTAATGCCTCAGCAAGGTAAACGTCCTTCATTGATTAAGCTGATCTTAAGAATGTTGGCTATAGCAGTTGTTTTGTTTGTCTGGATGTGGATTTTGCAAATCCCAGCATTGCGCGTAATCAACCCAGTTTTACCAGCAGTAGCCGACATCGTTATCGCGGCGGCTGCCTATGGTGTACGTTATTTATTCAGAAAGCACTACAATATTGTTGGTTCCGCATTTGCACCAAGGCCACAACAACATAAATAATTTACCTGTTTTGCAAGCATGTTAATTGAATTTCCGTAAAAATAAGCACATACTTAAACTTAATATAGATAAAAAAGATAAATGGAGATGGTCCATTTATCTTTTTATTTGCGAGATTGAATAAAAGAATAGAAGGGTGGGTTTCTATGATCAAAACATTGAGCAAATCAATTAGGCAATATAAAAAATTGTCTTTGCTCTCACCAATGTTTGTTATTGGTGAAGTTATCATTGAAATGCTGATTCCATATTTGGTCGGAATTTTGATTGATAACGGAATTATGAAGGGGAATATGTCCTATATTAGTAAAATGGGACTATTACTATTAGTGTTAACCATTGTTTCACTAATCTTAGGCGCTAGTGCAAGTTATGTTTCAGCTCACGCGGCTGCTGGTTTTGCCGCAAACTTGCGCCAAGACATGTTCTACCATATGCAGGACTATTCTTTTGAAAATATTGATCACTTTTCAAGTGCCAGTTTAGTTACACGTTTGACTACTGACGTTAACAACGTGCAAATGGCATATCAAATGATCATCAGAATTGCTGTTAGAGCACCAATGATGTTCATCGTTTCAATTATTATGTCAATTATTATTAGTCCGCGTTTATCATTAATCTTTGCAGTTTTAGGACCGGTTTTTGCAATTGCTTTGGGTTTGATTATTAAAACCGCTTACCCATACTTTCCTAAGATTTTTAGAGGGTATGACCGAATGAACCAGGTTGTGCGTGAAAATGTACGTGGTATTCGTGAAGTTAAGACCTATGTCCAAGAACAACCGCAGATTAAAGAATTCAAGAAGTCATCAGGCTTTATTTACAAGTTGTTTGCGACTGCACAAAAGATTATGTCTTTGAATGCATTAGTAGTTGCTGCTGTGTTGAACATTTCAACGTTAGCAATCTGCTGGTTCGGTGCAAAAGAAGTGGTAGGCGGTAGTTTACAAACCGGTCAATTAATTTCAATGTTTACTTATTCAAACTCAGTTTTGTTTAGTTTAAACATTTTAGCTATGATTACTACGCAATTGGTTATCTCAGGTGCCAGTGGTCGTCGTATTGCTTCAGTAATTACGGAAGAACCAACGATTGAAGATCCTAAGAAGCCATTGACGCGTTTGACTAATGGTGAAATTATCTTTGATCATGTTAACTTCAAGTACGAACCCGCAGACAAGACCGATGCTTTGAAAGACATCAATTTGCACATTAAGCCGGGTGAAACGATTGGGATTATTGGTGAAACGGGTTCATCAAAATCTACTTTGGTTTCAATGATTCCACGTTTGTACGACGTAACTTCCGGTGCGGTACGTGTTGCCGGACATAACGTTAAGTCATATGACTTGAAGACCTTGCGTGATAACGTTGCGATGGTTTTACAAAAGAATGTGCTGTTCACAGGAACGATTAAGGATAACCTCAAGTGGGGTAACGAAAATGCGACCGATGAACAAGTCGTTGCTGCTGCAAAAATTGCCCATGCTGATGGCTTTATTCGTGAAATGCCAGATGGTTATGACACGATAGTTGAACAAGGTGGTAACAACGTTTCTGGTGGTCAAAAGCAAAGAATTACGATTGCCAGAGCCTTGCTTAAGAATCCAAAGATCTTGATCTTAGATGACTCAACTTCAGCTGTTGATACCAGTACTGAACGTCAAATTAGAACGTCTTTGGCTAAAGATATGCCAGAAACTACTAAGATTATCATTTCGCAAAGAATTGTTTCAATTAAGGATGCTGACCGGATTATCGTTATGGATCGCGGTCAAATCCAAGATATTGGTACGCACGATGAATTGATGAAGACGAATGAGCTTTACAGTTCAATCGCTAAGTTCCAAGAAGAACAAGGAAAGTAGGTGAGCAATTTGGATCAAGCAATAGAAAAAGATAAAAATCAAACTAAGGGTAGTAGAACCAAAATTTTGCTACGCCTGCTCAAGCTAGTTAATAGTACAAGTCCATGGATGCTCATCGTTTCCATGATTACGATTGTGCTGGCCGCTGCCAGCAACGTTGTTGGTTCACTCTTCATTGAGCGGTTGATCAATAACTATATTGTGCCTTTAACTAAGGAAAAAGTTCCCAATTATGGCCCCTTAGCAACGGCAATTGCCGTAATGTTTGGGATCTATGCTATTGGCTTTTTATCCAATTACCTCTTTAACATGTTAATGGGTGTTTTGGCACAAAAGGTCCAATACCGTGTTCGTAACGAAATGTTTACCCACATGGAAAGCTTGCCAATTTCATACTTTGACCAAAATGAATTTGGCGATATTATGTCGCGTTATACTAACGATATTGATACCTTGATGCAGATGATTTCACAGTCAATTCCACAGTTTACTAACTCAGCTTTGAGTTTGTTATTCGTGGTTGTCGCTATGTTCTCACTTAGTTGGCAATTGACAGTCTTCTCCTTCATTATCTTTGCCTTATCATTTGGAATTGTGCGTTACTTAACGGTTAGATCAAGTCACTTCTTCCAAGTTCAACAGAAGAAGCTGGGTCAAATCAACGGTTATAACG
Organism: uncultured Lactobacillus sp.; assembly: GCF_947367125.1. GTDB lineage: Bacteria > Bacillota > Bacilli > Lactobacillales > Lactobacillaceae > Lactobacillus. The sequence goes on along the minus strand of NZ_CANBCQ010000042.1, from coordinate 6,219 downwards.
AAGAAATGCTTAATGGTTTGAAGGTTATCAAAGTCTTCAGCCATGAACCACAATCCAAGGAAGGCTTTGACAAGTATAACGAAGAATTGCGTCAAGCTTCAGGCAATGCTAACACTTACGCTACAATTTTGTTCCCGATCATGGGTAACATGGGTAACTTGCTCTACGTTTTGATCGCCTTTGTTGGTGGTGCTGCCGCAATTAATAGTTGGGCTCCACTTTCACTTGGTGCTATTGGCTCATTCTTGCAATTGTCTAAGCAATTCAGTATGCCAATTGCTCAAATTTCACAGCAATTGAACTCCATCGTAATGGCCTTAGCTGGTGCAGAAAGAATTTTCAATTTGGAAGATCAAAAGTCAGAAGCCGACCAAGGTACAGTTACTCTTTCTAAGGAAAATGATGAAGTTGGCAGTAAGTGGTACTGGAATGTACCACAAAAAGATGGCTCAACCAAGAAGGTTCAAGTTCGTGGTCACATTATTTTTGATCATGTTAACTTCAGCTATGTTCCTGGTCACCAAATTTTGCATGATATTTCAATTAATGCCAAGCCGGGGATGAAGGTAGCCTTAGTTGGTGAAACTGGTGCCGGTAAGACGACCATTTCTAACATGCTTAACCGTTTCTACGATATTGATTCCGGAACGATTACTTATGACGGTATTCCAATTAAAGACATTAAGAAGGATGATTTGAGAAGATCACTTTCCATTGTTTTGCAGGAAACTCACCTCTTCACTGGCACGATTATGGACAATATCCGCTTTGGTAATCCTGAAGCAAGTGATGACGATGTTTACCAAGCAGCTAAGTTGTCACACGCTGATGAATTTATTCATGACCTTGATCACGGCTATGAAACTGTGATTGATGGTGACGGCGGCGACCTTTCACAAGGGCAAATGCAGCTGTTGTCAATTGCGCGGGCTATGATTGCCGATGAGCCAGTAATGATTCTTGATGAAGCTACCTCAAGTATTGATACTCGAACTGAAAAGATGGTTCAAGCCGGGATGGACAACTTGCTTACTGGTAGAACTAGTTTTGTTATTGCTCACCGTCTGTCAACGATTGTTAACTCAGACTTAATCTTGGTCCTTGATCATGGTCATATTATTGAACATGGTAACCATGATGAATTAATTAAGCAAAAGGGGTACTACTACGAACTCTACACTGGCAAGAAAGAAATTCAATAAGCGTTAAGCGAGGTAACTGCTACTTAATCGTGTTAGGATAAAGGCAGAAAGAAGGCCTATATTATGAAAAAGGGTAGCCTATGGCTAGTATCAATCTTATTGGTACTGCTTGGATTGATGGTCTACTGGGACCACGGTTTTAAAGACTTTGGCCGGCCAGGGATGATCTTAACTTCAGTTTTACTTGTATTAACGATTTTGATCGCATTCTTTGCGACCGTGAGCGATACTTTTAATTCTTGGATCGGCTCTTGGTGGGTTGTTCCAGATGGTATCCTGTTCGGTTTTGCCAGCATGCTTGATTATGCATCAGCTGCTAAGATTTGTTGTTTTGCTTTATTGTTTATCGTCTGCGTTTATGTGGAAACTAAATTGCATGATGACAGGGCAAAGTAAATAGAATAAAAATATTTAAAATAACCTATTCTGATTTAAAATTGGAATAGGTTATTTTTTTGATTTATAAACAAATTGGAATAAGTACCAATATATTATTAAATTAGTGTATTTTTTAGCTTTTACTTAAAAAGAGTAATGAAATCAGTATATTTTTCTAAAATGTGTAAAATATACTATATGATATCTGCTAAACTGTAGATAGAAAAACAGAGAATAATAAACAAGAAGGGGGAACATTCCTCGTGAAAATTTTAGTTGTTGATGATGACAAAGAAATCGTAGAACTATTAAGTATCTACCTTAAAAATGAAGGTTATGAACCTGTCGCAGCTTATAGCGGCAAGGAAGCAATTACAAAGTTATCGACCACGCCTGACATCGTCTTGATGATTCTGGATGTGATGATGCCAAATATGTCAGGAATTGATGTAATTAAGGAAGTTAGAAAAGATTCAGATATTCCAATTATTATCGTTTCTGCTAAAACTGGCGATATGGACAAGATTCAAGGCTTGATCACTGGGGCTGATGATTATGTTTCTAAGCCATTCAACCCACTTGAAGTAATGGCTCGGGTGCGTTCACTTTTGCGTAGAAGCCAAAAGCAAGTTAAGAATGAAAAGCCAGATGTCTTAGAAGTTGGTCCATTAGTGATTAACCGTGACTCACATGAAGTGAAGACAATCGATGGCAAGGATATTCAATTAACTGCCTTAGAATTCGGAATCTTGTACTTATTAGCTAGCCATCCTAACCGCGTTTTCTCAGCTGATGAAATCTTTGAACGGGTTTGGCAACAAGAATCAATTGTCTCTGCCAAAACAGTGATGGTCCACGTTTCCCACTTGCGAGACAAGATCCAAAAGGCCACTGGCGGCGAAGATGTCATCCAAACTGTTTGGGGCGTAGGATACAAGGTCGAGGCATAAGATGAAAAAAGAACGCGTCAAGTTAACTGGCGCCGAAAAGAGCGAATTATTTGCAGAAGGGGTTGTCACAGTTGTCCTTCTGCTTTTATTAAATCTATCAATTATTATTCTGATTCACCTGGCAATTCTGCAGGATGAAAGTTTCGTTAATGGTATCTATTTTTTGAAAAAGACGATCACCTTTGCCGGGGGTTATCATCTCTGGTCCTGGCAGAATGTCTTTATCATTTTGATGGGCGTAGGCGACTTGGTAGTTTTGTATTGGCGCTTGATTCGGCGCTATCACCAAATGCAGCTGCGTCACGTTATTTCAGAATTGCACTACATCGCTAGTGGTCACTTTGACCACCGCATCAATTTCCGGGTACGGCCAGATTTGCAGCGGGTAGTGGATTCAATTAATTCCCTAGTTGATAGTACCGTGAACTCGATCAATGAAGAGCGGGCAATTGAGCAATCGAAGGACGAATTGATTACCAACGTTTCCCATGATATCCGGACGCCGCTGACTTCAATTATCGGTTATTTAGGTTTGTTAAAAGCAGGAGTGACTTCGCCAGAAGACCAGCAAAAATATATCGATATTGCCTATACTAAGGCTGAGCAGATGAAATCGCTAGCCAATGACTTATTTGAATACACTACTTTGAAGTCAACCAATACTAAGCTGAATTTGACTGATTTGCACATTTATTCAATGCTAGAGCAAGTCGCGGCTGGCTTTGAACTAGAAGCAGAGAAGAAAGGCATCGATATTGAGATTGAAGCTCGACCAAAGGATTTGACGATCAAGGCTGATGCAGAAAAATTGGTACGAGTTTACAATAACTTAATTTCTAACGCCTTTAAGTATGGGACCGGCGCAACCAAGATTAAATTGGTGGCCAATTTAGTTAACAAGCGAGAAGTAGAATTGCGGGTGGAAAATAATGGTGCTCCAATTCCGAAGCAATCGCTGAAGAAAATTTTTGAGCGTTTTTACCGGGTGGAAGCTTCGCGTAATACCAAAACTGGTGGAACTGGTCTAGGATTGTCAATTACCAAGGGCGTAGTTGACTTGCACCATGGTACGATTCGCTGTGAATCAAACGAAAAGTGGACTAGTTTTATTATTCGCTTGCCACTTGATCCGAAGAAAGCGTCACCAACACACTAGCTGTGTTATAATTTTGACTGAAATGTTTTAATACAACGAGGAGAAATTTGATGAGTATTTCCTTAAATACCTGTATATTAATTTTAAAAGAGCATCACTTGCTCAAGTCAAGCGCAGTGCAAGATACAGTAGCTACCAAGATGGACTACGTTTCTTACGATTCACGCGATATTCAAACTAACACATTATTTTTCTGTAAGGGTGCGGGCTTCAGACCAACTTATTTGTCAATGGCTAAAGACAATGGAGCCAATTGTTACGTTGCTGAACAGCCTTACCCAGAAGGAAAAGGGATGCACGCTTTAATTGTGCGTGATGTTTCGAAGGCGATGGCACTTCTTTCAGCAGCCTTCTTCCGTTTCCCACAAGATGATTTGTATGTCGTAGCTTTCACTGGTACTAAGGGAAAGACTACCTCAGCTTACTTTTTGAAGGGGATGCTTGACCAAGCAAATGGCGGTAAGACTGCTTTGATCTCATCAGTTAATGATGTTGTTGGTCCTAAGCCAGAGGATAGCTTCAAGTCAAGTTTGACCACGCCAGAAAGCTTGGACTTGTTCCGTGACATGAGAACTGCCGTTGATAACGGGATGACTCACTTAGTTATGGAAGTTTCCAGTCAAGCTTACAAGAAAAACCGGGTCTTTGGTTTGACTTATGATTTGGGCTTCTTCTTGAATATTAGTCCGGACCATATCGGTCCAAATGAGCACCCTAACTTTGCGGATTACTTACACTGCAAATTGCAATTATTGGTAAATTCACGCAAGTGTATCATTAATGCAGAAACTGCTCATTTCAATGAAGTTTATGCGGCAGCAACAACAACTACTAACCCGGATAGCATTTACCTATTTGCTAGAGAAGATTTTGAAAATCCTGATCTTAAGGTGCCAATTGACTTTAGATTTGCTTCTCAAGAATTGGATATGAAGGAAACTCGCTTCAAGTTATTCTGCGCTAGTGACAAGGCACGCAAGTTGCCAATCAATGGCGATTATACTTTGAAGATGTTGGGTGACTTTAACGAATCAAACGGTACTGCCGCAATTATTGGTGCTGGTCTTGCTGGCCTTAACCATGAAGAATGTGCTAAGGGCATTCGCAATGTAACTATTCCGGGCCGGATGCAAACTGAAAGAACTAAGAATCACGGGATGGTTGTAGTTGACTACGCTCATAACAAGGCTTCAATGATGGCTTTGATGAGCTTCATGAGCGAGGAATTTAACGATCCAAAGATCATCGTCGTTGTTGGTGCACCTGGCGACAAGGGTGTTTCTCGCCGTCCTGGCTTCAGTGAAAGCTTGACTGCTTATGCCGACAAGGCATTCTTAACTACTGATGATCCTGGTTTTGAAGATCCTAAGAGCATTGCAGAAGAAATTGATTCAGGTATCGATCACTCTAAGTGTGATGTCACAATTGAATTAGATCGTGAAAAGGCAATTCATGATGCAATTGCTATGTCAACTCCTGATGACGTGGTCTTGATCTGTGGTAAGGGTGCAGATGCATTCCAAAAGATTCGCGGAATTAACACGCCATACCCATCAGATATCGTAGTTGCTCAACGAGTAATTAATGAATTAGAAGGCCAAGATGAACACTTTAGAAAGTAGAAGACGCAGATGAAGCATTTCTTTAGCATTATTGGTGGAATGGGGACCATTGCCACTGAAAGTTATGTTCGTTTAATTAATCACCGGGTTAAGATTGCTAAAGATCAGGATTACTTGAATTACATCTTAGTTAATGATGCTCAAGTTCCAGATAGAACGGCTTATATTAAAGACCATTCAAAACCAAACTTCTTTTATGATTTAAGAGATGATGTTGAAGGTCAGGATAAGTTAGGGACAGACTTCTTAGTTATGCCATGTAACACGGCTCATTATTTTTATGATGATTTGGCTGCACTTACTGATAAGCCATTTTTGCATATGATGCGAATCGCGGTGCATAACTTCGTGGATAATTATCCTGATGAAAAAAAGATCGGCCTGATTGCTACGGAAGGTTCAATCTATGACCATTTGTATGCCGATGAAATTAAAAAGGTTGGCAGAACAGTTGAACTTGGCGGTCCTGAAATTCAGCCGATGGTCAATGAATTGATTTATTCAGATATTAAAGAAAAAGGCGTTGTTGATCACGACTTGTATCATAAGATCTTGAAGACAATGCATGATAAGTATGATTGTAACGTCATTTTGCTGGGATGCACCGAATTATCCTTAGCGCAAGAAAAGGCGCCAGATCATCCTTATAACGTAATTGATCCGCAATCAATTATTGCTGACGTGTCAATTGAGCTTGCACTTAAGATTCGTCAAGGGATGGATCCAAAAGAGGCTTGTGAAAAATACTTATACAAATAAAAGACTAAAATTAAAAAAAGTGGCTCTTTGTCAAATCCTGTTGATAAAGAGTAAGGAGTTAGAACTAAGCAATTATGAAGTGAGACCTAAAAGTGAGACACTTTTAGGTCTTTTACTATGTCTAAATTTAATAAAGAACAAAAAATAGAAAT
>NZ_CANBCQ010000041.1 GCF_947367125.1 uncultured Lactobacillus sp. | reverse complement strand
CCTACTTTGATTAAATAAATAATTAAAAAATCAATTTACGAGAAAGATCTATTTACACAAAAGATTTGACAGTTTCTAATTGTTAGCTTCAATAGGGATTTCATTATAACGTTTTTCACCGTTAGTAAAAGTAATTTGTCCAGCTAATAAATTAGTTAAATCTTTTTTAGGCTGTTCTTGTTGGTCAGTATCGACAAAAATATGAATTTTCACATCAACACCATATTCGATATTAGAGATAAAGATTTTTTGCTGTTTTAAATAATGCTCAACTTCATCAAACCGCTTATAGAGCACACTGAAAACTAATTCTTGTTGTAAGACACGCTTGATTACGCCGACCTTTTCTACAACGTTAGTCACACTGTTAGAATAAGCGCGAATTAAGCCGCCAGCTCCCAATTTAATGCCGCCAAAGTATCGAGTTACTACTACTGTGACATTTTTCAAATTCATTAATTGCAACGCCTTTAACTCTGGCACACCGGCAGTACCAGATGGTTCGCCATTGTCGCTTTCTTTTACTTGATCATCATTTAGGCCGATGGTATAAGCAAAGGTATTATGGTTGGCATTGCGGTATTTTTTGGAAATTTCTTGAATAAAAGCGTTAGCCTCATCGGTTGTTGTGGTACGAGCAATGCTGGCAATGAATCTGCTTTTTTTGATAATTAATTCACCAGTACCATTTTCTTTAATAGTTAAAAAATTTTCTTTTTCTAACAAAATAATCGCCTCTTTTTGCGTAATAAATAATAGGAGGTAAAGATATGGAAGATTTAACCCTATTATCAGGTCGTCAATGGATTGTTAGTCAAGAGGATTCTAGCATACTTGACGGATGTAGCAAAATTCCAGTAATTGAAAATGGCAGCTGTAATCGTTGTGGCACTCAAGTTAAGAGCAAATTACCTAATGGCAAATATTATTGTCGTGGCTGCATAGGTTTAGGGCGTGCTAATGAAGGAGATTGGCTGGTTAGAAAAAAGAGCCATGGCAATAATTTTGACTCTGTTAAAGATGGTGGCTTAACTTGGCAAGGAAAATTAACGCCATTGCAACAAAATATTTCTGATAAGCTGGTGCAGAATTTTGAGCAAAAAAAGCATACTTTAGTCCACGCTGTAACTGGTGCAGGTAAAACAGAAATGCTCTTTCAATTAATTGCTCAATGCATGAAAAAAGGTCAGCGCGCTTGTATTGCCACTCCCAGAATTGATGTCGTCAATGAACTGTTTCCGCGTTTTTCGGCAGCATTTGCTCAACTCGAAATTGGCAAATATCATGGACGCGAATTTAAAGAAGCAGGAATGGAACAACTAACAATTTGTACTACGCATCAATTAATGAAATTTTATCAAGCCTTTGATTTGCTAGTAATCGATGAGGTAGATTCATTTCCTTATGTGGGCAATCCGCAATTGCATTTTGCGGCAAAAAATGCAGTCAGGGCAGATGGCGTACGAATGTATTTAACAGCAACTCCCACTGAGGATTTGCTGTTAGAAGCTAAAAAAGGAAAATTAGAGATTTTACGATTGAATCGGCGTTTTCATGGTGGCTTATTGCCGGTGCCTAAAGAAAAGCTTTTTATCAAACCGTTTTTGCAAAAAAAGCAAATTCATCCTAAATTATTGCAAGAAATTAGGAAGGTTATCCAAAGTGGTCATCCCTTATTGCTATTTGTGCCGCGAATTGAAGAAATTCCGCTGTATCAAGAAGTTTTACAGAAAAAGTTCAAAATAAAGATGGCAGGTGTTCATGCTCAAGATCCGCAGCGCTTAGAAAAAGTACAGGCATTTCGAGAATGCAAATATGATTTATTATTAACCACGACAATTTTAGAGCGTGGGGTAACTTTTAAAAATGTTTGGGTGATTATTATCGCTGCCGATGATCTGATTTATACAGCGGCAAGCTTAGTACAAATCGCGGGACGAGTTGGTCGGGCTAAGGATGATCAAACGGGCCTAGTTTTGTACTGCTATCATCGTTATACCAAGAATATTCGTCAAAGTATTAAGCAGATAAAGGAAATGAACCAATGAGAGTTTGTTTGTTATGTGAGCAAGAATTTACACCAGCAGTGCAGTTTGCCCGGTTATTTTCTTTTAAGTCAGTTCGAAAAAGCAAAATTTGCCTGCAGTGTTTAAAACAATTTGAAAAATTAACAAGCAATCGATGTTCTGCTTGTGATAAGGAATTAGATCAAGGATTTATCTGTAATGATTGCAAAAAGTGGCAAAAGATTTATGGCGAGAATCTTTTGCACAATCATGCCCTTTATCGTTATAATTCTGCTTTTCATGATTTGATGGTGGCTTATAAAAGACGAGGCGACTATGTTTTAAGAGAAGTATTGCAAGAATTATGTTACGGCTACTTGCAAAAGACCGAATATGATTTATATATTCCGGTGCCTACTTCGCCGGAGCATCAAGATAGGCGTCAGTTTGATACAATATCGGCTATTTACGCTGATATTGTGCCGCTAACACAGCTTTTAATTAAAGAGTCGGGTAGTCATGCTCAAGGGGAGAAAAACAAAGAAGAGCGGCTAAAAACGCCGCAGAGCTTTTTGATTGATAAAAATATAAAAATCAAGGGAAATATAGTCTCAGGAAAAGTATTAATTTTGGATGATATTTACACGACTGGTCGTACGCTATATCACGCGCGAGACTGTCTACAGCAAGGTTTTCCAGGGATGCAAATTGAAAGCTTTTCAATTTGTCATTAGATTTATTATGAAACGCTTACATTTTTTGGTATAATAAATTTGTAAAGAAAACCGCGTAGCGGTGAAAGGAGAATCTTATATGTTAAAGTACAATGTTCGTGGGGAAAATATTGAAGTAACTGATGCTTTGAGAAGTTATGTAGAAAAGCGGTTAAACAAGTTAGAGAAGTACTTCGAATTAAATCAAGATGTGATTGCACACGTAAACTTGAGAGTATACCGTGACCACTCAGCTAAAGTTGAAGTTACTATTCCTTTACCATACTTAGTTTTGAGAGCTGAAGAAACCACGGATGACATGTATCGCAGCATTGACTTCGTTTCTGAAAAACTCGAACGTCAAATTAGAAAGTACAAGACTCGTGTAAACAGAAAGAGTCGTGAAAAAGGGTTACAAGATTTCTTCGTGGAACAACCTGAAGAAGAAGAAAAGAAGCCTAGCGAATTCGATATTGTTCGTAACAAGCGCGTCAGCTTAAAGCCAATGGATCCAGAAGAAGCTATTTTGCAAATGGATATGTTGGAACACGATTTCTTCGTATTTGAAGATGCGGAAACTAACGGCACTAGTGTTGTTTATCGTAGAAATGATGGTCGTTACGGCTTAATTGAAACTAACGAATAAACGGGTTAAAATATCTTTTAACATTGAAACCTCGCGTGAGTTTGCGCGGGGTTTTTTGTATGAGACATTTTTCTTTTGACAGCAATCATGTTAAAATTAATCTGTATTTTTAGACTTTACGACATATAAGGACCGATTTAATGGCAAATATTTTAAAGAAATTATATAACGATGATAAACGAGAACTTAAAAAGTTTGAAAAAATCGCAGATAAGGTAGAAGCTCATGCAGATGAAATGAGCAAGTTATCTGATGAACAATTGCAAGCGAAGACTCCAGAGTTTCGCGATCGCTTGAAGAAGGGCGAAACTTTAGATGATCTTTTACCAGAAGCTTTTGCGGTTGCCCGTGAAGGTGCTAAGCGTGTATTAGGCCTTTATCCTTTCCGCGTGCAGATTTTGGGTGGTATTTCATTGCACTTTGGTAATATCTCTGAAATGATGACTGGTGAAGGTAAGACTTTGACTGCTACTATGCCAGTTTATTTGAATGCACTTGAAGGTAAGGGTGTACATGTTGTTACTGTTAACGAATATCTTTCAAGTCGTGACGAAGAGGAAATGGGACAACTTTACAAGTGGTTAGGTCTTACTGTAGGTTTAAACTTGAACTCAATGTCACCTGATGAAAAGCGTGAAGCTTATAACTGTGATGTTACTTACTCAACTAACTCAGAATTAGGCTTTGACTATTTGCGTGACAACATGGTTGTTTACAAGGAGCAAATGGTACAACGTCCGCTTAATTATGCGATCATCGACGAAGTTGACTCTATCTTGATTGATGAAGCTAGAACTCCTTTGATTATTTCTGGTGAAGCACAACAAGCTAATAGTGATTACATTCGGGCTGATCGCTTTGTTAAGACTTTGTCAGAAGACAAGAGTGATGATGACGCCGATGATGATGAAGATCATGGCGATTACAAGATTGACTGGCCAACCAAGACAATTGCTTTAACTAAGACTGGTATTGAAAAGGCTTGTGAACACTTTGGTTTAAAGAACTTGTACGATGTTGAAAATCAAAAGTTGGTTCACCACATTGACCAAGCTTTACGTGCCAACTACATTATGCTTAAGGATATCGACTATGTAGTTCAAGACGGTGAAGTTTTGATCGTTGATTCATTCACTGGTCGTGTAATGGAAGGCCGTCGTTATTCAGATGGTTTGCACCAAGCTATCGAAGCTAAGGAAGGCGTTAAGATTCAAGAAGAATCAAGAACGCAAGCTACGATCACTTACCAGAACTTCTTCAGAATGTATAAGAAGTTGTCAGGAATGACTGGTACTGCTAAAACTGAAGAAGAAGAATTCCGTGAAATCTACAACATGCAGGTAATCACGATTCCTACTAACCGTCCAATTGCCAGAAAAGACATGCCTGATATTTTGTATCCAACTTTGGATTCAAAATTCCATGCAGTAGTTGAAGAAATTAAGAAGCGACACGCTAAGGGACAACCTGTTTTGGTTGGTACTGTGGCAATTGAAAGTTCTGAACGACTTAGCAACTTATTGGATGAAGCAGGTATTCCACACGCAGTTTTGAACGCTAAAAACCACGCTAAGGAAGCTCAAATTATCATGAATGCTGGTCAACGTGGTGCAGTAACTATCGCTACTAACATGGCTGGTCGTGGTACTGATATTAAGCTTGGGCCAGGCGTTAAGGAACTTGGCGGTTTAGCAGTTATTGGTACTGAACGTCACGAATCACGTCGTATTGATAACCAGCTTCGTGGTCGTTCTGGTCGTCAGGGTGACCCAGGTTACACCAGATTCTATTTGTCACTTGAAGATGACTTAATGAAACGTTTTGGTGGTGACCGAGTAAAGGACTTCCTTGATCGTTTATCAGATAATGATGATGACAAGGTAATCGAAAGCCGCTTGATTACTCGTCAAGTTGAATCAGCTCAAAAGCGGGTTGAAGGTAATAACTACGATACTCGTAAGCAAACTTTGCAATACGATGATGTTATGCGTATTCAGCGTGAAATTATCTATGGCGAACGGATGCAAGTAATTGATGCTGACAAGTCATTGAAGAATGTTTTAGTTCCAATGATTCATCGTACTATTGATAGTCAAGTCGACATGTTTACTCAAGGTGATCGGAAGGATTGGCGTTTGGATTCATTGCGCGATTTTATTTCTTCAAGTTTAACTTCAGATGAGGTAACTAGTTCAATTGACTTTAAGACGATTAGTGTTGCTGATTTGAAGAAGAAACTTTACGATATTGTTGAACAAAACTTTGAAGATAAGGAAAAAGCTTTGGGTGATCCTAGCCAAATGCTAGAATTTGAAAAGGTAGTTATCTTACGTGTTGTTGATGATCGCTGGACTGATCATATCGATGCGATGGATCAATTACGGCAATCAATTGGGCTTCGTGGTTATGGTCAATTAAACCCATTGGTTGAATATCAAGATTCTGGTTACAGAATGTTTGAAGAAATGATTTCAAATATTGAATTTGATGTAACTCGTTTGTTCATGAAGGCTGAAATTAGACAAAATCTTAGTCGTTAATAAAGAAAAAGGGGAGTTAATAGCTTCCCTTTTTTTGCAATAAATAAAGGAATAGCAGGTAAAAAATATGGAAATTAGTGAAATTCAAAGTGTGTTAGATGAATTGAACAAGCGTCTAAATCACTTTAGGGGGTCTCTTTGACTTAGATGCAATTGATGAAAGCATCGAAATAAATGAAAGCAAAATGGCCCAGCCTGATTTTTGGGATAATCAAGAAAAAGCGCAGAAATTAATCAGTGAGACTAACTTGTTAAAAGAAAAAAGAGATTCTTTTAACAAGCTGCAAGCTAGTTACGAGGATGAAATTACTGCAGTTGAGCTATTGCGTGAAGAGCCTGATCCTGATTTACAAAAAGAAGTTGAAGCTGATTTGGCAGTTCTACAAGAAGACTTCCGTAATTATGAACTAGATTTGCTTTTGTCAGGCAAATATGACAGTCATAACGCCTTGATGGAAATTCATCCTGGTGCTGGTGGGACGGAAGCAATGGACTGGGGCCAAATGCTTTTAAGAATGTATCAACGTTACTGTGATACAGCTGATTTTAAATTTGAAATCAATGATTACGAGTCTGGCGAAGAAGCTGGAATTAAAAGCGTTAGTGCAAGAATTGTCGGCAAAAATGCTTATGGGATGCTGAAATCTGAAAATGGGGTTCATCGGCTAGTTCGAATCTCGCCATTTGATTCAGCCAAAAGACGTCATACTTCATTTGCTTCTGTCGAAGTAATTCCAGAAGTTGATGATAGTATTCAAATAGATATTGATCCTAAAGACTTACGGATTGATGTTTACCGTTCTAGTGGTGCTGGTGGCCAGCATATTAATAAAACTTCAAGTGCCGTTAGAATTACTCACTTACCGACAGGTATTGTAACTACCTCACAGGCGCAGCGTTCGCAACTACAAAACCGTGAAACTGCAATGAATGAATTAAGGGCTAAACTTTTTCACTTAGAAGAGGAGAAAAAGCGAAAACAAAAACAAGCCCTTAAGGGTGATCAAAAAGAAATTGGTTGGGGTTCACAAATCAGATCGTATGTTTTTCATCCTTATAACATGGTTAAAGATTTACGCACTAACTATGAAACGGCTGATACTCAAGGGGTAATGGATGGAAAATTGCAGCCATTTATTTATTCATATTTACAATGGCTGCTTAGTCAAGAAAATCCAGAATAGATTAAAAATGAGTTTAATGGAAATTGTAATACTAGTTTTAGTAGCCTTAATTATTTTAAGTTTGTTGTTTGTTCTATTTAAAGCTTTTATCTTGCTTTTGCCGGCAGCTGTCATTGCAATTTTATTAATTTGGCTTATTTATAGGTTTACTGGCAGAAAAAATAAAGATAATATGCCAAGTAGTGGAAATTATCATGAGTGGTTTAATTCTAGCTCTTCTAGTTCGAGACCTCGAAAAAAGGCTAGAAATGTCACCACTAAAGATATTGATAAATAGTTAGGAGGCCGCATATGGCTGATGAGGTTAAATTAAGCAAACTGATTCAAGATAATCAAAGTATTCTTGAAGTTTATCAAGGGCAAGAATATGTCAAAAACGAAGAAATTTATGTTTCTGATATTTACCGTCCAGGATTGGAGTTAACCGGTTATTTTGATTTTTATCCTGCACAGCGAATTCAGTTGCTGGGTCGCACAGAAATTTCATATGCGGCACGCTTAGACCATGATATTAGGATGCATGTCTTTAATAAGATGTGTACTGAAGCGACACCATGCTTTTTAATTTCACGCTCTTTACCAGTGCCGGAAGAATTGTCTGCAGCTGCAGAAGAACACAAAATTCCGATTTTACGTACAAGAGAATCTACCACGTATATTTCCAGTATTTTAACTGAATACTTACGTGCACGTTTAGCTAAAAGAACTAGCATTCATGGAGTTTTAGTTGAAATTAAAGGGATGGGTGTCTTGCTAACCGGTGCATCTGGTGTTGGTAAGTCTGAAACTGCTTTGGGTTTGGTTCAAAGAGGCCATCGCTTGATTGCAGATGATCGAGTAGATGCCTTCCAAAAAGACCATAATACAGTTGTAGGTGAAGCGCCTAAGATTTTAAAGCATCTAATGGAAATCAGAGGAATCGGCATTATCGATGTGATGAACTTATTTGGTGCTGGTGCTGTTAAAAATAGAACCGAGATTCAACTGGTAATTAATTTGGTTAATTGGGATCCTAAGGCTAACTATGATCGCTTAGGTTTTCAAGAAAATACACGTGAAATCTGTAATGTGCCAATTCCACAAGTAAATATTCCGGTTAAGGTTGGACGTAATATTGAAATTATTATTGAAGTAGCAGCAATGAACTTTAGAGCTAAAAAGATGGGCTATGATGCTACGCAAACTTTTGATAACAATTTAACTAGTTTAATCTCAGAACACTCAAAGGAAGACACGAATAAGGAACTACATAATGACTAGTTTAATAATTAATCCAGTAGCTTTTCATCTAGGAAGTTTAAGCGTTAAATGGTATGGCATTATTATGGCAGTTGCCATTGTTTTGGCCTGCTTGATGGCAATTAATGAAGGAAAAAAGCGGCAAATTATTCCTGATGACTTTGTTGATTTATTGTTATGGGCGGTACCTTTAGGTTATGTTGGTGCTCGAATTTATTATGTGATTTTTGAATGGAGCTACTACTCACAGTACCCAGAACAAATCATTGCCATTTGGAATGGTGGGATTGCCATTTATGGTGGATTAATCGCCGGTTTAATTGTACTGTTAGTTTTCTGCTATAAGCGTATGTTACCGCCATTTTTGATGTTAGACATTATTGCACCGGGGGTAATGGCCGCCCAAATTTTAGGGCGCTGGGGCAATTTTGTTAATCAGGAAGCTCACGGTGCGCCAACTACGCTTCATTTTTTACAAAGTTTACATTTACCGCAATTTATCATTGCCCAAATGAAAATAGGTGGGACATATTATCAACCAACTTTTTTGTATGAATCATTTTTTAATTTAATTGGTTTAATTTTAATTTTGTCCTTGCGTCATAAGAAACATCTCTTTAAGCAAGGGGAAGTTTTCATGACCTATCTTCTTTGGTATAGTGTAGTGAGGTTCTTTGTTGAAGGAATGAGAACAGACAGCCTGTATATTTTTGGTATAATACGAGTATCACAGGCATTAAGTTTAATCCTTTTTATTGGTACAATTACCTTATGGATTTATCGGCGCAAGGTCGTTAAGCCAAAATGGTATTTGGATGGTAGTGGATTAAAATACCCGTATTCTAGAGATTAGAATTAATAAAAAGATTTTATTTAGAAAGTTTGAGAGAAAAAATGACAAAGATTGCAGTTTTAGGTAACGGTTCATGGGGTTCAGTATTGGGTTCGATGTTAGCCGATAATGGTAACGATGTAACTCTTTACGGTAACATTGATAGCGTTAATGAAGAAATTAATGCTCACCATACTAACAGTCATTATATGAAGGACTGGAAGTTGAATGAAAATGCCAAAGCTACTGGTGACTTAGAAGAGGCTCTTAATGGTGCAGAATTAGTTTTGTTTGTTTTACCAACTAAGGCCGTTAGAATTGTTGCTAAAAATGTTCGCAAAGTTTTAGATAAAACAGGTGCTAAGCCTTTGTTAGTTACTGCAACTAAAGGAATTGAACCAGGCAGCAAGAAGCTTATTTCTGAAATTTTAACTGAAGAAATTTATCCAAATGATGAAGATAAGATTGTGGCAATTTCAGGACCTAGTCATGCTGAAAACGTTGCTCAAAAAGATTTAACTGCTATTGCTTGTGCTTCAACAAATGAAGAAAATGCCAAGCGCGTACAAGAACTCTTCTCTAATGATTATGTTCGTTTCTACACTAATGATGATTTAATTGGTGTTGAAGTTGGTGGGGCAGTTAAAAACGTAATCGCCATTGCTGCTGGTATTTTAGTAGGTCAAGGCTATGGCGATGATGCTAAAGCTGCTTTGATGACTAGAGGTTTGGCAGAGATTACTCGTTTGGGTGTGCAATACTTTGGTGCTAAACCGATGACCTTCTCAGGCTTATCTGGTATTGGGGACTTGATCGTAACTTGTACTTCAGTTAATTCACGTAACTGGCGTGCAGGTAAGCAAATTGGTGAAGGCAAGACTTTAGACTACGTTTTAAAGAATATGGGACAAGTTGTTGAAGGTGCAACTACTGTTAAGGCTGTTCACGAATTAAGCGAAGAAAAGAATATTGATATGCCAATTTCAGAAGCAATTTACCGTGTTCTTTATGAAGACGCTAATGTTGCTGAAGAAATTAAGAAAATGATGGGTCGTTCACCTAAGTCAGAAATTCGTCTTTAAAAACAAGCAAAAAGGTTGGCAATAATTTAAATCTATTGTATTATTTACTTATCGAAAGTAAGTAAAAAGGAGTGCAATTATGGCCGATAAATATGATGTAATTATTATTGGTGCGGGCCCTGGTGGAATGACCGCTGGTTTATATGCTGCACGTGCCAACTTAAAGATCCTTGTTCTTGACCGTGGACCTTATGGCGGTCAAATGAACAATACTGATGCGATTGACAACTATCCTGGTTTTTCTGAGATTAAAGGTCCCGAACTTAGTCAAAAGATGTATGACACAATGATGAAGTTTGAACCAGATTATAAGTATGGCAATGTGCAAACAGTTAAACTTGACGGTGAAGACAAGGTTGTTAAGACTGACGATGGCAATGAATATCGTGCGCCAATCGTAATTATTGCAACGGGCTCAGATCACAAGCATTTGAATGTGCCTGGTGAAGAAGAATATTCAGGCAAAGGTGTTTCTTATTGTGCTGTCTGCGATGCTGCTTTCTTTAAAGATGAAGATGTTGCTGTAATTGGTGGTGGCGATTCAGCAATTGAAGAAGGTATTTATCTTTCTCAATTGGCTAAGAGCGTAACAGTGATTCATCGTCGTGATCAATTACGCGCTCAACCAACTTTGCAAAAGCGTGCGTTTGCTAACAAGAAGATGCGTTTCATTTGGAACGCTCAAACTGAAGAGATCTTGGGTGATGACATGAAGGTCACTGGCGTCAAGTATCGTGATAAAGAAACTGGTACTGAAAAAGAACTTTCGATTGCTGGCGTCTTTATTTACGTTGGTGTTTTGCCACAGACCGCACCATTTAAGGATCTTGGTATTTTAGATGATCAAGGTTGGATTATCACTGATGATCATATGGAAACTAAGGTACCTGGTATCTTTGCATTAGGTGACGTTCGTCAAAAAGATTTGCGTCAAATTGCCAATGCCGTTGGTGAAGGTAGTGTAGCTGGTCAAGCTGCTTATAATTATTACCAAGATTTGCAAGATAAGAATAATTAATTGATTTTTAAGACATGTTCGCTTAGGACATGTCTTTTTTCATCTAAAACTTAAATTAATGAACAATAAGTTTTATAATTAATAACAGATAATAGAAAATGTTAATAGTTTAAAAGCAGCTTTAGAAATCCAATTTTTAATGAATAGAGGACATTGATGGACGCTAAAGAAATTTATACTCAGTGGCAAAACGCTACTAATTTACCAGATTATTTAAAAGATCAATTAGATACTTTAGGCAAAGATGAAAAATGGATCGAAGATGCCTTTGGACAAGATATTAATTTTGGTACTGCGGGGATGCGTGGTCGACTTGAACCAGGTACTAACCGAATTAACTTGTTTACTGTCGGTCGTGTCACAGAAGGCTTAGCTCGTTTAATTGATGAAAATGGCGAGGAAGCCAAAAAGCGTGGTGTGGCAATTTCATTTGATTCAAGATATCATTCAAGAGAATTTGCTGAACATGCTGCTAGAGTTTTAGGTGCACATGGCATTCATGTTTACTTATTCGATGATTTACGCCCAACACCAGAACTTTCATATGCGGTACGTCATTTACATACTTTTGCCGGTATTAATATCACTGCTTCACATAATGCTAAGCAATACAATGGTTACAAGGTTTATGGTGAAGATGGGGCACAAATGGCTCCAGAAAATGCTGATCGACTTTTTGCTTATGCTCAGAAGGTAACAGATATCTTTGCTGTAAAAGCTGCACCAGTCAGGGAATTGCGTGCTAATGGCACTTTGCAATTAATTGGTGAAGACGTTGATGAAGATTACCTTAACGAATTGAAGCAAGTAACTGTTGATCCAGCAATGGTTAAGGCTAATGCAGATGAGTTGAAGATTATTTATACGCCACTTCATGGTACGGGTAAGATGCTTTATGATCGTGCATTTAGACAAGGTGGCTTTGATAATGTGATTCCTGTGCCTAGTCAATCAATTATTGATCCAGAATTCCCAACCACGATTAAGCCTAACCCAGAATATCGTGATGTCTTTGAACCTGGCTTTAAGTTGGCTGATAAGGTAAATGCTAATGTAATTATTGCCACCGACCCAGATGCCGATCGAATGGGTGCTGCCGTAAGAAAGAGCGATGGTGATTTCCAAGTTCTGACTGGTAACCAAATTGCTACTTTGATGGCTTATTACTTATTGGCTCACATGAAAGAAAACGATCAATTAACACCAGACTATGAGATTGTAACTTCCGTTGTTTCAAGTGCTTTGCCATTTAAGATTGCTGAAGACTTCGGCATTAAGACCAAGCATGTTTTAACTGGTTTTAAATATATTGGTGAAGAAGTTGACCGGATGAAAAAGGCCGGCGATGCTAAGTTCTTGATGGGCTTTGAAGAAAGTTACGGCTACTTATTCAAACCATTTGCACGTGATAAGGACGCGATGCAAGGTGCTTTGATGTTTGCCGAAGTTGCTTCTTACTATGCTTCACGAGGTATGACTGTCTTTGATGGCTTGCAAGAAATTTGGCAAAAATATGGTGTTGCTTACGAAATTACTCGGGCAATTGAAATGCCGGGCATTGGTGGCCAAAAGAAGATGGCTCAATTGATGAGCAAGTTGCGTAATGAACATCTGACTGAAATTGGCGGTAGCAAAGTAGTCAAAATCCAAGACTTTTTGCAAAAAGAAACCATTGAAAATGGAGAAAAGACTCCACTTGAAGGTTTCCCTGAATCAAATGTCTTGAAATACTTCTTAGATGACGAAACATGGGTAGCTCTTCGTCCATCAGGTACTGAACCTGTAATCAAAGCCTATGTTGGCGTAAATAAGAAGGATATTGCAACTGCTGAAAAAGCCGCTGAAGATTATCAAAAGGCATTAGCAGATTTACTTAAATAATTAAGCATTTTACGTGCGAAAGCACGTTCGCGGTAGTAAAATATAGATACTAATTAGAAAAGTTGGACTTAAGTTGTCCAACTTTTTTCTTGAGGAGTTTTTTCATGATTAAACGACAAAAAAATCGCAAATTTGAATTAGTATCCAAGTTTAAGCCAGCGGGTGACCAAAAGCAAGCCATTGATAAATTAACTGCTGGTTTTAAAAAAGGTTATAAGGAGCAGATCCTGGAAGGGGCAACTGGTACCGGTAAAACTTTTACCATGGCCAATATTATTGCCAATTTGAATAAGCCTACTTTGGTAATTACCCACAATAAAACTTTGGTAGGACAACTGTATGGGGAATTTAAGAGTTTTTTTCCACATAATGCAGTAGAGTATTTTGTTTCATATTATGACTACTATCAACCAGAAGCTTATGTGCCCCAGTCAGACACTTATATTGAAAAGGATTCTGCGATTAATGACGAGATTGACCAATTGCGTCACGCAACTACATCAGCTTTAATGGAGCGAAATGATGTCATCGTTGTTGCATCAGTTTCCTGTATTTATGGTTTGGGTGATCCTAAAGAGTATGCACGTAGTGTATTGATGATTCATGAAGGCGAAGAGTATGATCGTAATACCTTGTTGCGTGATTTAGTCAATATCCAATATGACCGTAATGATATTGACTTTCAACGGGGCCGCTTCCGTGTACGTGGAGATATAGTTGAAGTTTTTCCAGCAGGAAACTCAAATCATGCTTACCGAATTGAATTCTTTGGTGATGAGATTGATCGAATTGTTGAAGTTGACTCATTAACTGGTGAAGTAATTGGTGAGCGTGAAAGCATTTCTCTTTTCCCAGCTACTCACTTTATGACCAATGATGAACAATTAAGACGGGCTTTAGGAGCAATTTCTAAAGAAATGAAATTGCAGGTTAAAAAGTTTGAAGGCGAAGGTAAGCTACTAGAAGCTGAAAGAATTAAGCAGCGGACTACCTATGATATGGAAATGATGGGTGAAGTAGGTTATACCAACGGAATCGAAAACTATTCACGCCATATGGAAGGCAGAAAAGCTGGCGAGCCGCCATACACATTGCTTGATTTCTTCCCTGACGACTTTTTGATTTTAATTGACGAATCACATGCAACAATGCCTGAAATTAGAGCAATGTACAATGGTGACCGGAATCGTAAGCAAACTTTGATTGATTATGGCTTCCGTTTACCATCAGCACTGGATAACCGCCCGTTAAAATTGCAAGAATTTGAAAAACATGTTAACCAAATTTTGTATGTTTCTGCTACTCCTGGTGACTATGAATTAGCGCGGACTGATCATAAGGTTGAACAAATTATTCGGCCAACTGGTTTGCTTGATCCGAAAATTGAAGTAAGACCAATTGACGGGCAAATTGATGATTTAGTTGGTGAAATTAATAAGCGAATTGATCGTCATGAGCGAGTATTTGTTACTACTTTGACTAAAAAAATGGCGGAAGATTTAACTGACTATCTCAAGGATCTAGGGATTAAAGTACGCTATTTGCATTCAGATATTAAAACTTTAGAAAGAATGCAAATTTTGCGTGATTTACGTTTAGGCAAATTTGATGTTTTAATCGGGATTAACTTGCTGCGTGAAGGAATTGATGTTCCTGAAGTTTCTTTGGTAGCAATTCTTGATGCAGATAAGGAAGGTTTTTTGAGAGCATACCGGCCATTAGTTCAGACCATGGGACGGGCTGCTCGTAATGCCAACGGTGAAGTAATTATGTATGCCGATACGATTACTGATTCTATGAGAGCAGCGATTAAGGCAACTAAGCGGCGCCGTAAAATTCAAATGGAATTTAATCAAGAACATGGTATTACGCCTAAAACAATTATTAAGCCAATTCAAGATGTAATTTCAATTACTAAGCCATCTAGCGATAAGGAAGAAAAATCTGATAGTTTTGCCGATCTTAATTTTGATGAATTAACAGCTAAACAAAAACAAACGATGATTAGTAACTTGCAAGAACAAATGCAAGAAGCCGCCAAAAAGCTTGACTTTGAAGAAGCCGCAAACTTGCGGGATGCAATTATGGAATTACAAAAATCATCTAGAAAACCGAAAACAAGAAAAGGAAAGAACTTTAATGGTAAATGATAAGATTGTTATTCGCGGAGCACGTGAACATAATTTAAAAGACATTAATTTGACTATTCCTAAAGATAAATTAGTAGTTATTACTGGTTTATCAGGTTCTGGTAAGAGTTCCTTGGCCTTTGATACATTGTATGCAGAAGGAAGAAGACGTTATGTTCAATCGCTATCTAGTTATGCTAGACAATTTTTAGGTCAAATGGACAAGCCAGATGTAGATTCAATTGATGGTTTGAATCCAGCAATTTCAATTGATCAAAAAACCACCTCTCATAACCCACGTTCAACAGTAGGAACAGTTACCGAAATTAATGACTATTTACGTTTGCTTTGGGCTAGAGTGGGCCATCCGATTTGTCCAAACGATGGAACTTTAATTCAGCGGCAATCGGTGGATCAGATGGTTGATCGAATAATGGCTTTACCGGAAAGAACTAAAATCCAAATTTTAGCACCAGTTATCCGTGCTAAACGTGGTGAGCATAAAGAAGTATTTAAGCGAGTTCAACGTGCAGGTTATGTCCGCGTAATTGTCGATGGTGAAATGCATGAGATTGGCGAAGACTTTGAATTAGCCAAGAATAAGCGTCATTCAATCGATATTGTTGTCGACCGTTTGATTGTCAAAGATAGCATTAAGTCAAGACTTTTTGATTCAGTAGAAGCTGCTCTACGTTTATCAGATGGCTACATGAATGTTGATGTGATCGGTAGCGATATGCTTAATTTTTCTGAATATTATGCATGTCCTAAGTGTGGTTTTACTGTGGGTGAAATGGAACCGCGTTTGTTCTCTTTTAACGCTCCATTTGGTGCTTGTCCTGATTGTGATGGTCTAGGAATGAAGCTAGCCGTGGATGAAGATCTAGTAGTTCCTGATAAAAGTAAAACTTTAGCTGAAGGTGCCCTAGCTCCGTGGAAAAGTTCTAATTACTATACTGAAATGCTAGAACAAGCTTGCCAGGCTTTGAAAATTCCAATGGATAAGCCGTTTAATAAATTAACTAAGCGTCAGCGTGACATTATTTTGCATGGTTCAACGAAGCCAGTAAAATTCCATGTAACTGGTGATTTTGGCGTTAATGATACTACCCAACCTTTTGAAGGGGTAATGGTTAATGTTGAGCGCCGCTACAAACGTCCTATGTCTAAATTTATGCGTGACGTCATGGGCAAGTATATGACTGAACTTACTTGTTTGACTTGTCATGGCAAACGTTTAAATGAAAAAGCATTAGCGGTAAAAGTCATGGGTAAGGATATTGCTGAAGCTTCAGATCTGTCGATTGATAAAGCATTAGCCTTTTTCAAGGATGTCAAGTTAAGCGAGCAAGAAACAATTATCGCTAAGCCAATTTTAAAAGAAGTACGCGACCGTTTATCGTTTTTGGATAGTGTAGGACTTGATTATCTAACTCTTTCTCGTTCCGCCAACACTTTATCTGGTGGTGAAGCGCAGAGAATTCGTTTGGCTACGCAAATTGGTTCCAACTTGTCAGGAGTTATGTATGTGCTAGATGAACCATCAATTGGTTTGCATCAACGTGATAATGATCGTCTAATCGCTTCACTAAAGCGTATGCGTGATTTAGGCAATTCCTTAATTGTGGTTGAACACGATGATGAAACTATGCGGCAAGCTGATTATTTAGTAGATATGGGTCCAGGCGCTGGTGTTTATGGTGG
This sequence comes from uncultured Lactobacillus sp., assembly GCF_947367125.1. Lineage (GTDB taxonomy): Bacteria > Bacillota > Bacilli > Lactobacillales > Lactobacillaceae > Lactobacillus. The sequence continues at coordinate 4,811 of NZ_CANBCQ010000041.1, read as the reverse complement.
TAAAGTCATGGCACAAGGAACACCAGCAGAAGTTGAACAGAATCCTAATTCTTTGACTGGTCAATATTTAGCGGGCAAGAAATTTGTGCCAGTTCCATTGACTCGCCGTAAAGGAAATGGCAAGAAAATCACAATTACTGGAGCACAAGAAAATAATCTAAAGAATATTAATGTTGATTTTCCATTGGGCAAATTTATTGTAGTTAGTGGTGTTTCTGGCTCAGGTAAATCTACTTTAGTTAATATGATCTTAAAGCGGGCTTTAGCACAAAAGTTGAATAATAATTCGACTAAGCCAGGTAAGTATAAATCAATTAAAGGCTATAAAAATATTGAAAAGATCATTGATATTGATCAAAGCCCAATTGGTAGAACGCCGCGTAGTAATCCGGCTACATATACTAGTGTTTTTGATGACATTAGAACTTTATTTGCTCAGACTAATGAAGCAAAAATGCGTGGCTATACTAAGGCGCGTTTCTCTTTCAACGTTAAAGGCGGACGGTGTGAAGCTTGTCATGGCGATGGGATTATTAAGATCGAAATGAACTTCTTGCCTGACGTTTATGTTCCTTGTGAAGTTTGTCACGGTAGTCGCTATAATTCAGAGACTTTGGAAGTAACTTATCGGGGTAAAAATATTGCTCAAGTACTTGATATGACAATCAATGAAGCAACTAAGTTCTTTGAAAATATTCCTAAAATTCAGCGTAAATTACAGACAATTGTTGATGTGGGCTTAGGTTACGTTAAGTTAGGTCAATCTGCGACTACCTTATCTGGTGGTGAAGCACAGAGAATGAAGTTAGCGGCTGAATTGCAGAAGCTATCTACTGGTAAAAACTTTTACATTCTTGATGAACCAACTACTGGTTTACATACTGATGACATTAAGCGGCTGCTGGAAGTGTTGCAACGCTTAGTAGATGAAGGTAATACTGTTTTAATCATTGAACATAATCTAGATGTAATCAAGAATGCCGATTGGCTGATTGATTTGGGTCCTGAAGGTGGAGAACGTGGTGGTCAAATTGTGGCTACTGGTACACCTGAAGAAGTAGCACAGGTTAAAGAAAGCTATACAGGACAATACTTAAAGCCAGTTTTAGAACGTGATACTAAATTAACCAAAGAAGCCAAAAAATAGGATAGAAGTTAATAGTTTTTATTAGCCTTGAATAAGTGTAAAATAGGCACCAAGGAGGATAAAAATGGATATTTTTTCTAGTTCTAGAGATAATCGTGGCTTTGACTGGGGCGCATTTATCGCCGGTATCTTAATGGTAATTGTGGCGTTCTTATTATTACGTCACCCAGCTAAAGGTTTACATGCATTTGTATTAATTTTTGCTATTGTATCAATTGTTCAAGGTATTGTATGGCTGGCTGCTTACTCACGTTTTCGTGCATTTTTCACACGTAGTTGGATAGCAATCATATCAGGTGTACTAGACATCATTATTGGTGTTTTGTTTATCTGTTCTTATGATATTGGTGGTTTGACCATTGCTTACTTATTTGCAATCTGGTTCTTTGTTGATTCAGTTGTTGGTATTGTATGGTCATGGCACTTGCGTGAATATTCAACTGGATACTTTATCTTTAATTTGATTTTGAATATTTTAAGTTTGGTTATTGCCTTCTTCTTGATTATTAATCCACTTTTGGCAGCACTTAGTCTAGTATGGCTAGTTGCCTTCTGGTTATTAATCTTTGGTATTAACGAAATTGTAGTTGCATTTATGCATCGTTAATTTTTGATAAAAGTTGAAGCCGAAGGGCTTCTTTTTTTTGCACAATTATGACACACCCGGTATGATATAATTTATAAAGAGGAGAATTTATCATGGCTGATGAGAAAAAACAATTATTAATAGTCACAGGAATGAGTGGAGCAGGTAAAACCGTTGTAGCTCATGACTTGGAAGATATGGGCTACTTCGTAGTTGATAATCTTCCTCCGACTTTATTAGGCAGTTTTTGGGATTTGATCAATAATTCCAATGACTTTCATAAGGTAGCTGTGGTCATCGACTTACGGGTTAAGTCATTTTACCGTGATTTATTAGACGAGGTTAATTCACTAGAAGATAATGGCAATGTTCAAGCCACAATTCTTTTTCTAGATGCTTCAGATGATGTTTTAGTTGCACGGTATAAAGAGACCCGACGCCTGCCACCTCTTGCCAACAATGGCAAAGGACGTTTACTTGATGGCATTCAAGAAGAACGTCGTATTTTAATGCCAATTAAAAATAGATCAAACTATATTATTAATACTTCTAATTTATCCACTAAAGAATTAAAGCAGAAGTTAATTAATACTTTCAGCGATCACAAGCGGCAGCCATTTTCAATTGAAGTAATGTCATTTGGGTTTAAATATGGAATGCCAATTGATGCGGATATTGTGATGGATGTGCGTTTTTTGCCTAATCCATTCTATATTCCAGAACTTAGACCGTTTACGGGACTTGATAAGCGGGTCTTTGATTATGTGATGAATAAAGAAGAAACGCAAGTTTTCTATAAAAAACTATTAGATTTACTTGAGACAGCTATTCCTGGCTACATTAAAGAAGGAAAAGAAAAGCTGACTATTGCAATTGGTTGTACTGGTGGTCAGCACCGTAGTGTTTCAATTGCACAGCAGTTGGCACGAGATTTAGCTAAGAAATATCCAGTTGATATTACTCATCGTGAAGTAAGTCGGTATATTAGAAAGTAGGTGTGCGGTCAATGTCATATGGAGAGACAAGGATTGTCCGTGTGATTAAAGGCAGACGGCCCCGTGTAGTTGTAATTGGCGGTGGAACGGGCTTGCCAGTTATTTTGAATGCATTAAAGGATCAAAATGCAGAAATTACAGCAATTGTGACTGTTTCAGATGACGGTGGTTCATCTGGCTCAATCCGTAACTTTATTAATGTGGTTCCACCTGGTGATATTCGGAATGTATTAGTATCACTTAGTGATCTGCCACAAGAAGAGAAAAATATTTTTCAATATCGCTTTGATTCTTCTGATTCATTTTTCTCAGGTCATGCGATCGGTAATTTAATTATTGCTGCTTTAAATGAAATGCATGGCAATATTTTTGATGCAGTTCAATCTTTGTCAAAAATGATGAAAATCGATGGTCATGTTTTCCCAGCTTCAAATGAACCGTTGACTTTGAATGCCGAATTTGTGGATGGAACTACGGAATCCGGAGAAACTGAAATCACAGCTAAAGATAAACGAATCAAGCGTGTGTGGGTAACAGATACTGATTCAGATGAAGAGCCAAGAGCAGTTTTACCAGTGCTAGCTTCAATTATGCAGGCAGATGCAGTAGTGCTTGGACCGGGAAGCTTATTTACTTCAATTTTGCCTAACTTAATGATTTCTAATTTAGGTGAAGCAGTTCGTGAAACTGATGCTGAAGTTATTTATATTTGCAATATCATGACACAGCGAGGCGAAACTGATCACTTTAGTGATGCTGAACATGTGAAGGTGATTAATGATCATTTGGGTGGAAATTATATCAATACCGCTTTGGTTAACGGTGCAAAAATTGATATGAGTAAATTTCATCCGGAAGATTATGATGCCTATCTTGAACCGGTCAAAAATGATTTTGAAGGTTTGAGAAAACAGAATTGTCGTGTCATTACTGATGATTTCATTGATCAACGTCATGGATTAGTTTTTCATGATGGTGAAAAAGTAGGAAAAGAGATTATTAACCTGGCATTTGAAGCAATGTCACGTAAAAGATTGAAGGAAAATGATGGCTAGTTATGCTAGTGAGGTCAAAAAGGAGCTAACTTCGCTTGAGGTGCATCCAGAGCATGCCAAAGCAGAGTTAGCTGCTTTTTTGCGAATGAATGGTGTTTTAAATTTACATGATCATCAATTTAGTTTGGATATTACAACAGAAAATCCAGCAATTGCTCGGCGAATTTTTAAATTAATCAAAGTTGCATATGGAATTGAGCCATTATTGATTGTTTCACGCAAGATGAAATTGAAAAAGAATAATCAGTATTTGGTCCGTCTAAATCAAAATGTCCAAGCAATTCTAGAAAATTTGCAAATCTGGGATCCAGAAAAAGGCTTAGTTACTAGAATTCCTGAAAGAATTATGACTTCACGTGAAGGAGCAATGTCTTATTTGCGTGGGGCCTTTTTGGCTGGCGGCAGTGTGAATAATCCAGAAACCAGTCGTTATCATTTAGAAATTTATTCAACTTATGAAGATCACAATGAAGACCTATGTAAGTTGATGAATGATTATTTTTATTTGAATGCTAAAGTGACTAAGCGTAGACGAGGATACATTGTTTATTTGAAAGAAGCCGCTAAAATTGGTGACCTTTTACATATAGTTGGTGCTCTTAATGCAATGCTTAATTTTGAAGATTTGCGAATCATGCGTGATATGCGTAATTCTGTTAATCGTTTAGTAAATTGTGATACTGCCAATATGAAAAAGACAGCTTCAGCTTCAGCTAAACAAGTTGAAGATATTCAATTGATTGAACAAGAAGGTGGATTAGATGATCTACCTGAAAAGCTGCAAGTTTTAGCTCGGTTTAGATTAGCGCATCCAGAATTAACTTTAAAAGAGGTGGCTAATCAAATTCCTGATGGACCGATTTCAAAATCAGGAGTAAACCATCGTTTTAAAAAAATTCATGAGTTGGCAGAAAATTTAAGAGCATAATAAAAAGGAGCTTGCAATATAAGGGCTCTATAATTTTTCCTGTTGATGACTTATCTATATGATAAGCTGTTAACAGGATTTTTTATTGCAAAAAAGAGGA
>NZ_CANBCQ010000040.1 GCF_947367125.1 uncultured Lactobacillus sp. | reverse complement strand
GAACTCCTTTTTCTAATGTTTAAAGAAATAAATTTAAGGAATCATTCATCCTTACACAAACTATTTTACAGTCTCTTTTTTTAATAAACTTATTGATAAATTAGCAGAAGAATGTTAATCTAAACATACAATTGAAAAGCTTGATGGCTTTCAGATAGAGCGGAGACTTGTCCTGCTACTATCTTTTTTTATACCCTCTTTTATGAATATCTATTCTCATACGTAATAAAGATGTAAAAATGTAACTTGATTGTAAAATAAATGCTTTTTCTCCAATTTTTTGTAGTAAAATGATGATATAAAATTTTAAGGGAGATATTAAAGATGAAGAAAAAAGTTGTAATATTTTTCACTGCATTATTGGTTATCTTGGGTTTAGCTAGTGTTAATACACAAAAAGCAAAAGCAGCTACTAACACTTGGGGTGCAAAGGAAGTTTTCACCACACCTAAGAGTACTCGTGGTACCTGGTACTACAAAGAAAAAGGCAAAGTTAAGAAATTTAGCATTACTGCTCATACAGTCAACGGCCTTAAATTGTATAAGCGGTTGAAAGGGAAAACGGGAGACAAGATAGATTCTAAGTTCGCAGAAGAGAATGAAAAATCCGACTTTAAGTTAGAGGAAAAAGTAAGCACTTCAAAGCTTGAAGCATACACTTTCAAATATCGTGGTGTGACTGGCTTCAATGCTAATGGCTGGCTTGCTCCAACTGGCAATGGTTTTTACTATGTTTCAGTTAAAAGAACCATTAAGGGTAAAAAAGTAAATGCATTGCGCGTAGGTGAAGGTGCTGGTAATTACTTTGCATACTATGCTTACAAAAAGGCTAGTTTAGCTAAATAATTTAATTTGATTTCGATGCCTCATGATACAAATCATGGGGTATTTTTGTACTTAAAAAGCTAAATTAAGACCATTCACCTTGGAAAAACTACCATTTACCGATTTTTTATGACAAAAAAATTAGAATTATCTATACTAATAATCAAATGAAGGAGGGATCAGCTTGAAAGTAAAATTCAATATTGATGAAAATTTACCTGAAGAAAAAGCTGAGTTCTGGCTACATAAGATGACAGATAAAATCAGTCAGATTGCTAATGAGTTGACTAATAAGAAGGAGTTCATCTGGTGTTTTCATCGAGGGGATGCGTATCCAGTAAAATTTAGCGAAATCTATCTGGTACAAGTGGAAAATGAGAAAACTTACGTGTATACGGAGCAGGATACCTATTTGTATAAAGGTCGTTTATATCAAGTGCAAAAAGTTTTGCCATCAGATTTCGTGACAGTATCGAGAAGTGCACTGCTCAATTATCGTCAATTAGATCATCTGCAAATTCTGAGTAACGGTAATATTGATGCTATTTTGAATAATGATCTGCATGTGCAAATCTCACGACGAAGGATTAAAGAACTGAAAGAGAGGCTAGGATTATGAAACGTGTTCGATATATGCTGGATAGCGGTTTGATGGGAATTGGAATTGGCATGATCTGGTTTGCGGTGGACCTATTATCTTCTTCTAACTGGAGAAATTTGGAAGCGACAAAATTGTCAGCTATTAATTTCTTGTTTTGGTTAATAATATCCTTCTTTATCGGTGTCTTTTTTTATTTTGCAGGTTGGATTTTTAATAATGATTCTTGGTCTTTAAGGACACAAATTGTAGTCAATTTCTTTGTTTGTCTAGCAGCATGGTTACTTTTCAATTTAATTATCAACAATTTTAGCTATTCTTGGTCTTTGCTAATGACTACGGTTATCAGTTTTATCATTATGTACGCTATTGCTTATGGATCTTATTTCTTTCATTTATGGCATGAAGTTAATCAAATTAACAAAAAATTGAAGAAAAATGGTGAGTAAAAATGATGGCATTATTAACAGTAGACAAATTATCAAAAACTTATCAAGCCACAAGCAAGAAAGCAGTAAAAGATATTTCTTTTGCGGTAGATCATGGCGATATAGTTGCCTTTCTTGGACCGAATGGTGCAGGTAAGACGACAACTTTAAAAATGATTTTAAATTTAGTTAGTCCTGATCATGGAAAAGTATATTCTGAAGGGAAAGAGACGACCAATGACAATTTATTGCTTCTGAAAAATACAGGAGTTCTTTTGGAAGGTTCGCGGAATATGTTTTGGTCATTATCTCCACTTGAGAATTTTATTTACTGGGGTGGACAACGTGGCTTATCTAAAGCAAAAGCGGAGCGTAGTGGACTTCTATTGATGAAGAAATTTGGTTTGTTGGATAAGAAGGATACAACGATTACCAGTTTAAGCCGTGGGATGCAACAAATAGTAGGGATCTGTTGTGCAATGATTGCACAGCCAAAATTACTGATTTTAGATGAGCCAACTTTAGGACTAGATCTAAAATCGGCCCAAATAGTAACTAATATTTTGCAAGAATTGAGTGCAAATGGTGTTGGAATCTTGATTACTACTCATCAATTAGATTTTGCTCAGAAAGTAGCTCAAAAGATCTTACTGATTAATCATGGCAAGCTGGTATTTTCAGATAATGTGAAAGAAAGCTTGGCTAGGTTGAATAAACAGACCCTTTTAGAACTAACCCTAACACGTTCACTTACTTTAGAGGAACAAGAAGAAATATCAACTTATTGTAATTTGACGAAAAAGCAGATGAACTGCTATCAACTAGAAGTTAAATCTCAAAAAGCTTTGCCGCAAGTATTTAATTTATTAGGGAAGTTACCAGTTCGTCAGATTCAAACTAAAGAGAGAAATCTGGAAGACGTTTTTGAATACTACACGGAGGAAGGATAATGACAAGTTTTAAAGCTGAAATTTGGCGGCAGGTATGGCTATATAAAAGATATTCATTTAATTATTTCTCAGATTTTGTGCTGTTGATCATAATGTTTATGGCAATTTTCTTTGGCGGTGCTCTGCTTGGCGGCGGTGTACTAGGAACATCACTGAATGCTCTAGTCATCGGCTATATTTTGTGGACTTTAATTCAAAATACTATTAGTCAAATGGGAATGTCTTTAACTAGTCAAATGCAAAATGGTATCTTAGAGCAACAATTTTTGATGCCAATCTCTACTAGAAGACTTTTCTTTAATAAAAGCTTAGTCAATATTATTGTTTCAACAGTACAAGCGATTTTGGCATTATTAATCATTATGATGCTCACTGATCATTGGATTAAATTCTCTATTATTTTAGTTATTCCTTTCGTATTAGCTTTAATAACTACTATTGGTTTAGGATATCTGGTTGTGAGCTTGATTTTGCATTTTAAGAGAATTGGTAGTACTTTGGTGATTTTTCAATATGTATATTTGGGGGTCTTACTGACTAATTTTGAACATTTTTCTTTGGGTATTAAATACTTATCTTGTCTGTTGCCTATTTTTCCTATGGTTAGCTGGATGAGACTGTCTGTTAACCAACATGGATATAGTCTAGGCTTCTACTTAGGTGCTTCTTTGTTTAACGCTGTGCTTTGGTTAGCAATCGGATTGGTCATGTTTGAAATTACTAATCGTAATGTGAGAAAAAATGGATCGCTAGCATTATACTGATAGATATAAATTGATGAATAAGAGAAAAAATATGATCACAACAAAAATAATTGACTTCCAACATAAAGCGGATATTAATATTCCTAATGAACCATTTAAATTATTGGGGCGAATTTTAGTTTCTTATAATAATGGTAAATGGGATTATCAGTTAAAGAAGTATCCATCAGAAAAAGTTACAGAGATGTGTTTCCCTGATGAAAATTACGACTATGAGGCAATGAAAGACAGTGTATTTGTCGGAGCCTATGATGATGAAAAATGTGTAGGCTTAGCGATTCTGCAACCAGGCTTTTTCAAATATATGTATTTGTACGATCTCAAGGTAAATCAAGAATATCGTGGCCAACATATAGGGCAGATATTAATAACTAAAGCAAAAGAAATTGCCAAGGAGAAGGGCTACGCAGGTCTGTACACACAAGGGCAAGATAATAATCCTGGTGCATGTTTGTTTTATTTGCATACAGGCTTCTATATTGGCGGAATAGACACTAATGTTTACCGCCATACTAAGCAAGCAGGTAAGGCGATATTATTTTCTATTGTGAAGCTGAGTAAGTATTCTAAGAAAACTGAAATATCATGTTGACGTAGGTAGGATAAACGGGTATAATTCTACTAGTTGAGAACAAGAAGAAGCACCCGCTTCTCGCCTAAGTTAAGTAAACCTCTAGGCTGATCGATAATTTCTGTTGATTAAAGGCGGGTATGATTCTTATAACCCGCCTTTTTCTTGTCCTCAAATTAACACGGAGGTGAACAGTTATACCAAGAAGTTTAATCCTAAACGAAAGAATTCGCGCTCGCGAAGTTCGTTTAATCGATGAAGATGGTCAGCAGGTTGGTGTGATGAGCAAGAGTGATGCTTTGCGTCGTGCAAGCGATGCAGGTCTTGATTTAGCTTTGATATCACCTAATGCTAAGCCACCTGTAGCACGTATCATGGATTACGGGAAGTACCGCTTCGAACAACAAAAGAAGCTTAAGGAAGCCCGTAAGAATTCCAAGACAGTCAGTGTCAAAGAAATTCGTTTGAGTCCAACTATTGAAGGTAACGACTTCGAAACTAAACTTAAGCACGTTCGTAAGTTCATTTCTAAAGAAGGAGCTAAGGTTCGCGTCTCAATTCGTTTTAGAGGTCGTGCCATCACTCACAAGGAATTAGGTCAACAAGTACTTGAAAAAATGGCTGAAGCAACCTCAGACATTGCTAATGTAATTAGTAAGCCTAAGATGGAAGGTCGTTCAATGTTCTTGATGCTTGCACCTAAGAGTGATAAGGACAAAAAGAAAAAGTAGTTAATTGGAGGAAATAGAAATATGCCAAAGATGAAAACACACCGCGCTTCTGCTAAGCGTTTTAAGAGAACTGCAAATGGTGGTTTAAAGCGTCACCACGCATTTACTGGTCACCGTTTCCACGGTAAGACAAAGAAGCAACGTCGTCACTTGAGAAAAGCTGCTATGGTTTCAAAGAGTGATATGAAGCGTATCAAGCAAATGGTTGCTCAAATGCACTAATACTTGTTCTTAATTAAGACAGACTATAGTAGGAGGAATTTTAAATGCCAAGAGTTAAAGGTGGAACAGTAACACGTCAACGTCGTAAGAAGATCATGAAGCTTGCCAAGGGTTACCGTGGCGCAAAGCACATGCAATTTAAGGCTGCAAGCACTCAATTATTCGTTTCATACAAGTACGCATTCCGCGACCGTAGAAGACGTAAGAGTGAATTCAGAAAGTTATGGATTGCTCGTATTAACGCAGCTGCAAGACAAAACGACATCTCATATTCTAAGTTAATGCACGGCTTGAAGTTAGCTGGTGTTGACATGAACCGTAAGATGTTAGCTGATATTGCTTACAACGATTCAAAGACTTTTGCACAATTAGCAGAAACTGCTAAGAAAGCTTTGAACTAATAACAAAAGAAATAAGCTGGGGAAATTTTCCTAGCTTATTTTTTTATCTATTTTTGAATTAATGCTCGTAATCTAATTTTTTCATCTGGTGTAGTAAAGGCCGCGTCAACCGCGTTGAGATAAAGAGTGGTTTCTTCTTCAGGAGTCAAGGCAGTCTTTTCTTCAAGCAGTTGGTATTCATGCGATAAATTAGTATTGGAAACGGTCATATCATCAGAATTTAGCGTGACTCTCATGCCCATGTGCAACATTTTTTTGATTGGATAAGAGTCAATTTGGTCAAAGGCCTTAGTGTTCATATTTGAAGTGGCGCAGCATTCCAAAATGATTTGGTGCTCAATTAAATATTGCGTAAGCTCTTGATCTTCAGTGCATCTAATTCCATGTCCAATTCGCTTAGCTCCCATCTCTAATGCTTGACGAATTGAATCAGGGCCAGCTGCTTCACCGGCATGGATGGTATAGGGAATATTTAATTGCTGAGCTTGTTTGAAAAACTGTTGGTAATTAATATTGGGGATTGGCCCCTCGGCACCTGCTAGATCCAGTCCAACGACACCTTTGCCCAAAAAATCTTTAGCCAATTTAACTGTTTCCATATTTTCAGCTTCATTATTAGCAAAACGCATGAGACACAAAATTAGGCCAGCATGTAGTTCAGGTTGATTCTTGTCTTCTTTTTGTTTTTGATAAAATTTTTTAATGCCACTAATTGTGGCGGTAATAACCTGTCTTTGGCTTAATCCTTTTTTAGTATGCAATTGCGGGGCAAAACGAATTTCGGCATAGACTAGTCCTTGTTTTTTTAATTCACATAAAAGGTCAAAAACAATCGTCTCTAGATCGTGTTTGCTTTGCATTAATTGGTTAGGCAGAGCAAATTTTTGCAAAAATTGTTCCAAACTAGCGCAGGAATTATCGACTAAAAGTTCATGAGCTAACTCTTGGTCAGATAATTTAGGTAGATTATGCTCTTGCATTAGCTTCTTAACCGTAGCAACTGGGACAGAACCGTCGAGATGAAGGTGTAAATCGATGAATTTTCTCATGTTAATCCTTTCTGTTATCTGATGATTTAGCTTAAATTGTTTAGTATTGTACCACTTTTTTAACAGAAGAAAACAAAAATTTCTAAAGCGAACCCATTTTTGATATGATATAAGGTGATAAAAAATGGAGTGTTGATATGCTTTTTAGACCAAAATATACAATTGATACGATTTATAATCTGGACCCCCAGAAATTGAATGAAATGGGCATTAAGGCAGTTTTTTCCGATTTGGATAATACCTTATTAGCTTGGAATAAATTTGAAACTGCTAAGGAAATGGATAATTTTAATCAAGAACTAGCCAAGGCAGGTATTACTTTAGTAGTTATTTCCAATAATAATGCTCAAAGAGTAGGTAAGGTGCTTGATCCTTATTATATTGAGTTTGTCGCTAAATCACGTAAGCCATTGCCATTTGCAATTACTAAAAAACGTGAAGCCATGGGCTTGAAGAAAGAACAAGTCATGATGGTTGGCGATCAGTTGATTACTGATATGCAAGCAGGAAATTTGGCTGGTGTTAATACTGTTTTAGTTAAGCCATTAGTTGAGACTGATAAATGGAATACGAGAATTAATCGTTTCTTGGAAAAGATTATCTTTTTCTTCTTAGGCCTATCGCATCGAGTAACATTTAAGAAGGAGCTATCCAATGGATGAGGAGATTATTTGTATCGGTTGTGGCGCTAAGCTACAATCTGATGATCCTGAAAAAGCAGGCTATTTACCAAAAAGCGCATTAGATAAAGCAAAGCAAGAAGAAAATGCGGATGTATATTGTCAACGGTGTTTTAGATTACGGCATTATAATGAAATTATGCCGGTTGATTTGAACAATGATGATTTTTTAGCCCTGCTTAATTCTTTAGGCCAAAAAAAGGCTTTAATCGTTAATGTAGTTGATTTATTCGACTTCTCAAATTCGCTTTTGTCATCCCTGAAGCGCTTTGTAGGTAATAATGATTTTATTTTAGTTGGTAATAAGTTCGATCTTTTCCCTAAAAATTCTAAACAAAGCAAGATTAAGGATTGGATGAGACAAGAGGCTAATCGGATGGGCCTTTATCCTAAAGACATCTTTTTAGTTTCAGCTAAAAAGAAATTAAATCTTGATGAATTAATTGCATATGTTAATAAGCAATCACAAGATAAGGATGTTTACTTTGTAGGAACGACCAATGTTGGTAAGTCAACTTTAATTAATGCCATCATTGATATGATGGGTGATATTCAAGATTTAATCACTGCTTCACGTTTTCCAGGGACAACCTTAGATAAGATTGAAATTCCACTAGAAAATGGACATTTCTTAATTGATACGCCCGGAATTATGACTGATAATCAATTGGCTACTCATTTGAATGCCAAGGATCTGGAATTGGTTTCACCTAAAAAGCCATTAAAGCCAGCTACTTACCAACTTTTGCCTGGTAATACTTTATTCTTGGCTGGTTTGGGACGGATCGACTATCTCAAGGGCGAATCGACTAGCTTTACTGTTTATGTTGCTCGTGGAATGTATATTCACCGTACTAAAACGGCAAATGCAGATGCCTTTTATGAAAAACATAAGGGTGAGTTATTAGCTCCACCAGCTGCAGATGACCAAATGGCACCGCTAAAAGGTCAGGAGTTTAGGACAGACTATAAGAGTGATCTTTTATTTGGTGGGATTGGTTTTGTGACTGTGCCTGAGGGATGCGTTGTTAAGACTTACACACCAGATGGGATTGGTTTAGGTATTCGTCGTGCATTGATTTAGAGGTATTGCATATGGTTAATCCAAGATGTATTGAACCAACTACTAAAGTTGAAGCAGAATTAAAAGGAGAACAAGGAAAGGGTCGTCAGATTGGCATTATGGGTGGCACCTTTAATCCAGTCCATATTGCGCACTTAGTTGCGGCTGAGCAAGCGATGACTAAATTAAAGCTGGATGAAGTGTGGTTTATTCCGGATAATATTCCGCCACATAAAAATGCCCCGCTTACTTCTGCTAAAGATCGAGCAACTATGCTGGATTTAGCTACTCGTAATAATCCTAAATTTAGAGTAAAATTATTGGAATTATTCCGCGGTGGCGTATCCTATACTGTGGATACCATGCGCTACCTCAAAGAGAAGGCGCCGCAAAATGATTATTATTTGATCATGGGCAGCGACCAAGTTAATAGCTTTCACACTTGGAAAGAAGCACCAACTTTAGCTAAAATGGTAACTTTAGTTGGAATTCGTCGCCCGGGTTATCCGCAAGATCCCCAATATCCGATGATCTGGGTTGATGCGCCTGATATTCGACTCAGTTCAACTGCGATTCGGCGGAGTGTTGCAACTGGAACTTCAATTCGTTACCTGGTGCCAGATGCCGTTAGAGAGTATATTGAAGAAAAGGGGCTTTATCTTGACGAAACTAATTTTTAAAAATACTTATTCACCATTGTCTAGTGAACAAATCGTTGCTAAAGAAAAAGCCAACATGAAGAAAAAACGTTTTGAACATTGCGTTCGCGTTAGTGAGACTGCGCGTAAGTTGGCTAAGTTAAATGGCTATGATGAAGAAAAGGCAGCCTTAGCTGGCTTTGTACACGACTATGCTAAGCAAGTACCGGTAGAAGAGTATCGTAAGGTAATTAAGGAACAGGATTTTGATCCAGACTTGCTTAATTGGAATCGGGCTATCTGGCATGGTATTGTGGGCACTTTCTTTATTGAACGTGATTTAAAAATTAGGGATCCTGAGATTTTAACCGCGGTCCGGCGTCATACGACTGGTGATACTGAGATGACTACATTAGATAAAATTATCTTTGTAGCTGATTTTATTGAACCCGGACGAGATTTCCCAGGAGTTGAAGAAGCACGCAAGGTTGCTTATGCAGATCTTGATGAGGGTGTAGGCTATGAATTGCGGCACACTTTAGACTTTTTAATTGAAAATAAAAATAAAATATATCCCCGTACCTTGGAAGCTTACAATGTGTGGGGAATTAAGTAATAAATAAGGAGAAAAATATTGACTAGTCAAGAAATTTTAGATTTTACTACCAAAGCAATTAGTGATCGTCATGGTGAAGATACTGAAGCATATGACATGCGTGGAATTAGTATTTTGGCTGATTACTATGTAATTACTAGTGCTGGTTCAAACCGTCAATTGCATGCGATTGTTAATTCAATTGTTGAAGCAGCTCATGAAAATAACTACACTGATTACCGAATTGAAGGTACACGTGACTCTAACTGGTTATTGCTTGATTTAGGAGATGTAGTAGTTAACGTCTTTACTAAGGAAGCACGTGAATTTTATAACCTTGAAAAATTGTGGGCTAACGGCAAACAAGTTGAATTAAAGGAAGACTAAGCATGAGTGTTGTTGGGATTATTGCGGAATTTAATCCTTTCCATAGTGGGCATGAATTTTTATTAAACCAGGCGCGATTAATTGCTGGTAACGATCCAATTGTTGTTTTAATGTCCGGTAACTATGTGCAACGTGGTGAAATGGCAATTATGAGCAAATGGGAGCGTGCTAAAGCAGCGCTGCAGTCAGGTGCCGATTTAGTATTTGAAACGCCATTTTCGACTGCGGTTGAACCAGCAGATCTATTTTCTTTAGGAAATATTGAACAACTAGCTAAATTAGGCGTAACGGATTTAGTCTTTGGTGTGGAGGATGCTAACTTAAATTTTTCTTATTTAGGTAAAAAAATTGCGGAAATTCCACAAAACCACATGGATTTTAAAGACTATAGTCAGACTTATTCAACCCAATATAATCAAATGGTAGCCCGTGAAGTGGGGTATGAGGTTAATCAGCCAAATGCTATTTTGGGCTTGGCGTATTCAGTTGCGAACCATAATTTAGGTTCACCATTAAGCTTGCATCCCGTCAACCGAATTGGAGCTGGCCATGATGATCTCTTGCAAAGAGAAAAAGTGGTCCAAAGCGCTAGCGCGATTCGCAATTTATTGCTGCATGGTGAAGATACTGAAAATTTAAAGTATTGGATGCCTAAAAAAGAAGCAGCAGTATTAGCTAAACAAAAAGTTTATCCTAATTGGAATTTGCTTTATCCATTTTTGAAGTATCGAATCGAATCATCTTCAGTTGAAGATTTGCGACGAATTTACCAAATGAGTGAGGGGCTTGAATACAAGATGAAGCAAGAAATTCATTTGGCACGCGACTTTACTGAATTTTTACGGCATATTAAGTCTAAGCGGTATACATATTCTCGTCTGCGTAGGTTAAGTTTGTATACATTGCTCAATGTTACTCAAGATGATATGCTTGCTAGTTTTAATCATGAATCGTTGATGCTTTTAGGTTTTAGTAAAACAGGGCGCAAGTTTTTGAAGCAACAACGTAAAGATTTTCAGACAGAAATTGTTTCAAAGGTCGATAAAAGAAGTGCTAAGAGCGGTTCTTTAGCTTTACAAGTTAGGGTAGATCGTTTATTTGAACAAATAATGGGTGTTGATCAAAACTTTGGTCAACGACCAATTGAGGTATAAAAATGTTAGAACTTAGTTTTTCAAGAATTCAAAATTCTAAGGAACCATTAACTCACATTGAACGTGAAGTTGAAATGCGTCCAGAATTTTTTAAACGAAGCAAAGATTTATTAATTGATGCCAAGAACGTTAAAGTAATTGGTGATTTGTTCTATCAAGAACCTTTTGTGACTGGCAGTTTTCATGTGACTGCTGATCTAGTGGTACCGTCAAGCAGAAGCTTAAAGCCGGTAGATTATCATGAAGACTTTACTTTCATTGAAAATTATCTTGATCGTAAGCCAACCAAAGAAGAATTGGAAGAAAATGATACGATTGTGCAAGTAGAAGATGATCAAATCGATTTACAAACAGCAATCGAGGATAATATCTTACTTCATATTCCGACAACTATTCTGACTCCAGAAGAAAAGGAAAAGAACATTTTTCCTGAAGGTCAAGGTTGGGAAGTAGTATCTGAAGCTTCATTTGAAGAAGGTAAGAAAAATCAAGTTAATCCAGCCTTTGCCAAATTGAAGGTATTACTAGATAATAAGGACGATAACCAAGACAAAAAATAATAAATGTAATAAAAATTTATCTGAAAAACAATCAAAGAAATTGAACTTTGATTGTTTTTTATTCTTGTTTTAGAAGTGTTTTTAAAGTATCCTTTAATTATAAAAACATTTTTTAATTAATTTGTTAATTATTAGAAAACCAATTTGATCTATGAGGAAATGAATTAACATGGCAAAAATTCTAATTATTGAAGATGAAAAAAACTTGGCTCGCTTTGTAGAGCTTGAATTACAACATGAAAACTATGAAACTGTTGTGGAAAATAATGGACGTAAAGGACTAGAAGATGCATTAAATCAAGATTTTGACGCAATCTTATTGGATTTAATGTTGCCTGACTTAAATGGGTTAGAAATTGCCCGTCGCGTTCGTCAAGTTAAGACTACACCAATTATTATGATGACTGCACGTGATTCTGTAATTGACCGGGTTTCTGGTTTGGATCATGGCGCTGACGACTATATTGTTAAGCCTTTTGCAATTGAAGAACTTTTGGCTCGTCTCCGTGCTGTTTTACGCCGCGTTAAGATTGAAAAAGATGCTTCAAAGGTGACAGTAGCCAAGCAAAAGATTGTTAAATTTAAGGATTTAACAATTGAAACTGCTAACCGAATCGTGCACCGTGGCGATGGTAAAGCAATCGATTTAACCAAGCGTGAATACAACTTATTAATGACCTTAATTGAAAATAAGAATAACGTAGTTAGTCGTGATCAATTATTGAATAAGATCTGGGGACCAGAATCTAATATCGAAACTAACGTAGTTGAAGTTTATGTACGTTACTTACGTAATAAGATTGATGTTCCAGGTCAACCATCTTACATTAAGACGGTTCGTGGCACCGGTTATATGGTAAGAGATGAAGATGATGATCAAGAATAAAGATGAGAAGAAAGAGGCCAAGCACTCATCACTAATTGTGCGATGGGTTAGTATCGTTGCATTGACGATTACGGTCTCTTTTGTCATATTTTCCGTTGTTGTTTATCAAATTGTTAGTCAGCAGTCGATCAATCAGCAGCAAGAGACATCCAATAATGTGATAACGACTCTAGACCGAACTTTAAGTTCGATTCCAGATGAACTTGAAATTTCCAATGTTATTCCTTCTCTATCACCATCAACGCGCCGAATTTTAAAGGGTGGACCTGCAATTAGTAGTAAAGATATTAATAATGGTGCTTTTAGTGATAATTTGATCGCTTCAATTTCTAATCCAGATATCAATGTTGCTGTCTATAATAAGCATAATGAAATTGTTTTTACTAATGGAAATACTGCTCCTGAATTCAAGCCATTTACTGGTAATCGAATGACCGAGCAAGTTGCCCGTAAAAAAGGCAAAATGCTGATAACTTACTGCAAGGTATATTCATCGGTCAATAATAAATTGACGGGCTATATTGTGGTATCTAATGGCATGACCTATTACAATCACTTGATGAGCAACTTATTGCACTGGATGGTAATCATTTCTTTAATTGCAATTGTCTTCTTTATTGTGATTTCTTATATTCTGGTTGTTAATGTGGTTAAGCCAATTAAGAAAATGTCAGAAGTGGCTAAGGAAGTTAATGCTGATCCGAACAGTGGTGCTAGAATTAAGGAACTTCATCGTGATGACGAATTAGAGGAATTGGCTACGTCGATTAATCAAATGTTGGATCGAATGCAGAGCTATATTGAGCAACAAAAACAATTCGTCGGCGATGTTTCGCATGAATTGAGAACTCCGGTAGCGGTAATTGAAGGACATCTTAATTTGCTTGAAAG
Organism: uncultured Lactobacillus sp.; assembly: GCF_947367125.1. GTDB lineage: Bacteria > Bacillota > Bacilli > Lactobacillales > Lactobacillaceae > Lactobacillus. Next base: position 8,719 of record NZ_CANBCQ010000040.1, on the reverse strand, counting down.
ATGGGGCAAAGATGATCCGCAAGTTTTGGATGAATCGATTAAAGCTTCGTTGCAAGAAGCTGATCGAATGAAGCACTTGATTCAAGAAATGCTTGATTTAACTAGGGCTGAGCAAATCGATGTGCAATACCCATATGAAGTAAGCAACGTCAACGAAATTACTCGAAGAGTTGTAGCTGATATGGCGATGGTTCACCCCGATTTCAAGATTCAGTTGGATGAAGATGATTTACCAGCAGATACAGAAATTCAAATGTATCACGGTCACTTAGAGCAATTATTGGTTATCTTGATTGATAACGGAATTAAATATTCAACTGATCGCAAACAAATTAATGTTTCAGCTGGGGTAACCAAAAAAGACGTTAATATTATTGTGCAAGACTTTGGTGAAGGAATTTCTGAAGCAGATCAAAAGAAGATTTTCAATCGCTTTTATCGGGTAGATAAAGCCAGAACTCGTGAAAAAGGTGGCAATGGTTTAGGTTTATCAATTGCGCAAAAATTAATGGCCAGTTATAATGGTGAAATTAGTGTTGAATCAGTTGAAGGCCAAGGCAGTCAATTCAAGCTGAAGTTCCCACGTTTGACCAAGAAGAAAGCCGCTAAGTTAAGAAAATTAAATGAGAAAAAACAAATGCCTAAGAGCAATCTAGAGGCATAGAAAAAAGCAGTACCGGCGTACTGCTTTTTTCATTATAGTGATCTTTCTTCAAATAAATGACCGTAGGAACTTAAAACCCTAGCTAAATCGGTCCAAGTAAGACTAATTGTTTTGGTATTATCGTTGGGATGCACCCCGACTAAATTGTTTTCTTCCATGGCTGCCTGATCGATAATCAGGGGAATTTTATTGCTTTGGTCATTAAGCAGACTAAATGGCGAAACAGAACCTGTTTTAACCTGCAATCTTTCTTCTAATTCGGCTTCAGTAGCGAAGGTCAAGCTAGAAGAGAGTAATTCAGCTTTAGTTTTTTGCCAATCAATTTTTTTAGCTTCGGGTAACATTAATAGATAATAATTTTTGGCATTACGGGTTTTAATAAAAAGAACTTTACATTTAGCAAAATTTTCATCTTCTAAGTATTTATCTGCTTCTTTAGTTGTAAAAACTGCTGGATGAGAAAATACTTGATAGTTAATATCATGATCATCTAAAAGTTGTAATATTTCTTGAGCGTTCATTTTTTCTCCTAACAAAAAAGTCAGGATCTTACTCCTGACTGATAACTATTTACGTTTTTGCTTACCTTTATTGCGGTTACGCAAGTTTTGGTGTAATTCTTTCTTAGCTTCAGTTGTAGCCTTACTTTGACCGCCATTGGAGTTAAACAAAGCATCCACTTTTTCCTTAGTAACAACAGTTTCAATCGGCTTGTCTTTTAATTCATCAGCAACATGCTTCTTAACGCTAGGAGTTAAGAAGAAGGTAACAATAACTTGTTGAATAATCATTACCAAGTTACCAGCAGCCCAGTAAAGAGCTAGGGCACCGGAGAAGGACAAACTGAAGAATAAAGTCATAATTGGGTTGAAGATCATCATTGATTGCATGGTCTTCTTTTGTTCTTCTGGAATACCAATTAGTGAGATATAACCCTGGATAACAGTAAAGACAGTCGCAATAATGGCTAAAACAACAGACTTAGAGCTAAGAGAAATACCAAAGAATCTGGATTGAGCCAATTGAGGTGAGTAGAATACCGCTTGATAAATTCCCCACATGATTGGTAACTGAATAATTAATGGTAAGCAGCCCATACCACCAGTTAATGAAACTTGGTTTTTAGAATAAAGTTCTCTTTGCCAAGTTGATAAGGTCATTTGTTGGTCAGGGGTGATACCCTTGTGTCTCATTGCATTTTGAATCAACTTCATTTGCGGTTGCAAACGAGCCATTTTTTCTTGTTGGCGTACGCTCTTATTTTGTTGTACTAACATTAATGGCATTAAGATTAAACGGACGACAACCGTAATAATCACGATTCCCCAGCCAGCACCATTATCGCCGCCGATCATGTGGGCAGTTTGAATCATGATATTTTGTAAAGGCCGGCCTAACCATTGATAAACCCAGCCATAAATGCCGCTATGTGGCACAACATGTGGATCAGTTGTTGCCCCGCAGGCACTTAATACAAGAGTAGCTACTGCTAACAAAGTCAGCACTCCAGCGTATTTTTTAATTTTTCTCATTTAAATAAATCACCACTTAATTTCTATCTAAAAATGTATGTCTCTAATATAATACATGAAAATCATGCATTTTTTCTACACCTGGGACAGATTCTTGACTAATATTTTGAATTTGGGCAAAACCAGATGCGGCAGGCAGCTTTTCAATAAAACGGTCGATTTTATCACCATCTGCTTGTAGATAGATAGTAACAGTGCCATCGGCATTATTTTTAACAGTGCCAGGGATGCCCATTTTGTTAGCTAAAGCCATTGTTGACCAACGAAAACCAACGCCTTGAACAAGACCTGAACAAATTAATTTTCTTGTTTCCATTTTTATCTCCCTTATTAAATTAAGTTCAATTTTGATTTTAGCATGATCAAAACAGATTATCAGTTATAATAGGTCTTGAATGTAAAAAGGAGAAAATTATGCAACAGATTAGTTCAGTTAATAATGCAACAATTAAGAAATTAGCCAAATTAAAGCAAAAAAAATATCGTGATGATGAAGGTTTATATTTAATTGAAGGTTTTCACTTGTTTGAAGAAGCTTTAAAGGCTGGTAAAAAATATCAATATATTTTAGGAACCAAAGAAGCACTCGATCAAGCTGATAGCAATTATGAAGTTGATCTAAGTGGTAAAAATGTTTTGTTAATTAATAAAGCAATTGCGCGGCATTTAAGTTCAACTAAAAATTCACAGGAAATTTTTATGGTGTTAAAAATTGATCAACCAAAAGAATTTCCATTTAACTATGGTAAATGGGTTTTGCTGGATAATTTAGCTGATCCAGGTAATGTCGGGACAATCATTAGAACTGCGGATGCAGCTGGCTTTGATGGAGTAATCCTTTCACCAGAGAGTGCTGACTTATACAATCCTAAGACGCAACGAGCAATGCAGGGCAGCCAATTCCACATTGATTTAATTAAACGTGATTTGGCTGACGTAATCACTGATTTTCAAGCTGCTGCTATTCCAGTTTATGCTTCAATGCTTGACCGCTCAGCTAAGCAATTACCTGATTTTGAAAAGGTACCTCAATTAGCGTTGATCATTGGTAATGAAGCACATGGTGTCAGCCCAACCATTGCTTCTTTGGCTGATGAAAAGCTCTATATTCCAATTAAAGGACAAGCTGAATCACTCAATGCCGCTGTCGCAGCCGGGATTATGATTTATCACTTTGCTTAGTACTTGTAATTAGTAAGTGAATTTACTATAATAATGTTAGTAATACTGAAAAATATTTTATATAATATTGTTTTTACAGGGATTATATAATTATGGAGGGACTTACGATGCAAGAAGTTAAAGAAAAAAAGGATGCAGCTCCTTGTAAACCAGAAGATTATGAATTGTGCTGTCACTTTGTTGGTGCTTTTAAGATTATTGGCAAAAAGTGGAATGGTTTAATTATTAGTTCACTTTGTGATACCCGAGATATGCGTTTTAAAGATTTAGCGCGAACGATTGAGGCATGTAGTGATCGAGTACTCGTTGAACGTTTGAAGGAACTAGAAAAAGAAGATATCGTCAAGCGTAGTGTTGATCAAAATACCGGCATCATTTCATATGGTTTAACTAAAAAAGGTGCTGAACTTAAGCCAGTTTTTGACCAAGTACATAATTGGGCTGACAAATGGGCTTAGGGTATTGACATTAAGTAAGAAAAAAAGTATATTACTTAATGTAAGTTGCTTACTTAAAATAAGACAAGATGAAAGGAGTACGAAAATGGAATTTTTAAGTATGAGAAATGTTAATACTGACTGTTGTTCTTGTGTATCTAACATTGCTTTTAATACTCAAGAATTCAGTTTGCGTATGCCTAAATAGCTTTAATTAGAAAATAAGGAGATTTACGTCAACTGGAGTAGCGTAGATCTTTTTTTATTGTTTAAAGAGACCTATGAGAGTGGGTCTCTTTTTTATGTGATTGGGGGATTTTTAATGAATTGGACAATTATCCAACAAGCCTTGCCTGTGTTTGCTCGGGGATTTGAGCTAACGTTATGGCTTTCACTAGTTGGCATTGTGGGCTCAATTATTGTGGGGATTATTGTCAGTCTGGTGCAATACTTTAAGGTACCTGTATTAAGCCAAATTTTGACAGCATATGTTGAATTAGCTAGAAATACACCGCTTTTAATTCAACTTTTCTTTTTATATTATGCCTTTCCAGTAATTGGCTTAAAAATGTCCGCTGAGGTCTGCGGCATCATTGGCTTAATCTTTTTAGGTGGAGCATATATGGCTGAAGGCTTTACCGGTGGTTTTAATGGCGTAAGCCCTAGTCAGATTAATAGCGGTAAAGCATTAGGAATGAACAACTTACAATTAGCTCGCTATGTGGTTTTTCCACAAGGATTTAGCCTAAGCATGCCGGCTTTAACTGCCAATATTATTTTCTTAATTAAGGAAACTTCAATTTTTTCAGTAATTGCAATTCCAGAGTTAACTAATACAGCTCTTGACTTGATTGGGATGTATTACCATTCAAATGAATATTTATTGATGCTGGTAATTGCTTATGCGATTATTTTGATTCCAATTATTTTATTATTAACTTGGCTTGAGAGGAGAGTACGGTATGCTTCATTCGGGGATTAATGTTTTGTTTGAAGGAAGTAACTTTGCCCGTTTGATGGCAGGGCTATGGACCTCGATTTGGATTGCAGCTTTGTCACTAGTAATTGGCTTGGCTGTAGGAACAATTTTTGGTATTTTGAGAACCTTTAAAAATCGTCCATTGCGTTTCATTTTGCGGTTGTACTTAGAATTCTTCAGAATTGTGCCAACCGTAGTTTTACTATATTTGGTTTATTATATTTTGCCAAGAAGCTTGCACGTCAATTGGCCAGCTACTTGGATGGCGGTATTAGCTTTCTCAATGTGGGTAGCTGCTGAGTTTAGCGATATTGTTCGTGGTGCATTGGAATCAGTACCCAAAACGCAGCGTGAATCTGGCCTAGCACTGGGGCTAAATCGACTGCAACTGTTCCGTTATGTCTTGTTGCCTCAAGCAGTTAAGTTAGAACTACCAGCAACAATCAACTTGGCTACTAGAGTAATTAAGACCACTTCTTTATTAATGATTATCAATATCATGGAAGTAATCAATGTCGGTCAACAAATCATTGAAGCAAATAATCAACAATATCCAGCTGGTGTGTTCTGGGTATATGGCTTTATCTTTATCTTGTATTTTATTTTGGATTATCCCTTGTCTGCATGGGCAAAACGATTAACTGCTAAGAATTAGGTGAATGAAATGACAGAAGAAGTTTTAAGAGTAGAACATTTAAATAAATTTTATGGCAAGCATCAAACTTTGTTTGATATCAACTTTAGCTTAAATAAAGGCGAGGTATTGACCTTATTGGGACCTTCTGGTTCAGGAAAAAGTACTTTGCTGAGAACAGTGAATGGGCTTGAAGAATATGAGGGTGGCGCAATTTATTTTCACGGTAAAAAAATAAATCCTAGTCCGAAGGAATGGCAATTGTTGCGCCAAAAGATTGGGATGGTCTTTCAAAGTTATGACTTGTTTCCCAACTTATCCGTGATGGAAAATATTTTATTGGCACCGGTAAAAGTTCAAAAACGTGATGAAGTTGAAGTTAAACAAGAAGCAGTTAAGTTATTAGAGCAAGTCGATTTAGCTAATTATGCAAAAGCATATCCACGTGAATTATCAGGTGGACAAAAGCAAAGAATTGCGATTGTGCGTGCTTTGATTATGCATCCCGAAGTAATGCTCTTTGATGAGATTACTGCTTCGCTTGACCCTGAAATGGTTCGCGGCGTGTTAGATATCATGCAAAGATTATCTGATAACGAACATATGACGATGATCATTGTTACGCACGAAATGAACTTCGCTGCGAGAATTGCCGATAAGGTACTATTTTTAGAAGACGGAAAAATTTTGGAAGAGACACCAGGCAAAGAATTCTTTACTAAACCTCAGACTACGCGGGCACAAGAATTTTTAGAGAGTATGGATTTTTAGGTGTGAATGATGGCAAAAAAGATTTTTAATTGGATCATGGCTGTCCTATTTGCGGTAGTTGTGGTAATTGCTGGTTATTTTGGAATTACGCGACCAGGAATTAACGGCACTGCTTCAGGCGACAGATGGAATAATGAAAATAATGTGTCTTCAATTAAACGTCGTGGCTATTTGAGAGTGGCTGTCTTTGGCGATTTACCGCCTTATGGCTGGGTTAATTCACAAGGTAAGCGTGTTGGCTATGACGTGCGCCTAGCTCGCAGAGTGGCGAAAGATTTGGGCGTAAAAACTAAGTTTATTCAAGTTAATGCCAATAATCGAATTGATACCTTGAATTCTAATAAGGCTGATATTGTTTTGGCTAACTTCACTTTGACACCAGAGCGTAAAAGCGTGGCTAGTTGGACTAAGCCATATATGAAAGTATCAGTTGGGGTGATTTCCCCTAAGTCAGCTCCAATAACTAGTGCAAAACAATTGAAGGGAAAAAGCGTGATCGTTACTAAAGGGACGACAGCAGAGAACTATTTTACTAAACAAAAAGGCGTAAACTTGCTTAAGTTTGACTCGAAAACTCAGCAGTTTAGCGCGATTAAAAATGGCCGTGGTGCAGCTTTGGCCGATGATAATTCTTATCTGTATGCTTGGGTTAAGCGAAATCCTAAGTTTACTGTCGGCATTAAGACGATTGGACCTAACCAGTATATTTCTGGTGCGGTAAAGAAGGGCAATAAGTCCTTACAAAAATGGATGGATCGTGAGATCACCAAATTGAATCGCGAAAGCTTCTTTACTTACGATTATAATAAAGAATTGAAGCCATACTTTGGCAAGGAAATTAGACCAAGTGACATTGTTTTGCCACAGGGTAAAAATAAGACGATAAATTAACATTTTTGATCTGATCCGTACTGTGTCAAGTAGACAGTTTAAATATATAAATTAATCTGCTTAATCAGTTCGCTATTATGCGAGCTGATTTTTTCATCAATCTTTTTCTAAAAGTCTTTATATCGTTTATCTTGTTTTATTGGATATGAAATTATATTTTCTGACGCGTGGTGCTAATTAAATCGTTCTAGGCAATAAACTAAACTAATTCTAGCCACTATTGAAAGCCAGCTAAACTCCTTGCCCGGTTATAGTAATTGAGCAAAGAAAAGTCGTTCTCAACTGTTCTTTTAATTGCTATTGATTGGTGACCATTTTTAGCAACTTCCATATTTTTTCGATATGGTGTCCAAAGCACATAGCCCATACGTTTTAACTCGGTGGCTAAGTAGCCATAGCCATCATCGCTTACTAGTGCGTGAACCTTGAAACCATAATAATAGACTTTCTTGGTTACTTTCTAGCCGATATCAGCTATGCCGTGAAAGATTTTGACGCAATAATTACGAATAGGCCGACAAACTGGAAAGCTGTCGTCTCCAGCTGTTTTCGCCTCTTGATTCCAAGCCTGACGGATACAGCGCATTAAAGGCAAAAGCATTCATGCCTGACGATTAAAACTAGAATGAGACAAACCGACAAAGAATTTTCAAAATCTTTTTTGAGATTCGATGCCAATTTCAATTTGCCAAATAAGCATTGCTTAGATAGAACTGTCTGAGAGCTTAACCTGATCAATATTTTTACGGTATTTTAGCTCATCAGGAACAAGCTTGTACAAAGAACAACAAATTACATTTAACCTAGCAAAGCTATCTTGTAAATGGGGAGGAAAAACTATTAAGCTTGAGATAATTCAATTAGATCAGCCTTTTTTCTACTTAATTTGAGTTACAACTTGAGTCTAATCCGATTGAATTTTTTCTTAACTAACACCACGCGTATAGGTTATGTTTAAGGAAAAATAACATATTTTTAAAACATTATAAATAGCAAAGTTAATTTATGATATTTTGTAGTATAATGAAAGCGATTACAATAATTTAAAAACGGATTGGCAAGTATTATGAAAAAACAAAAATCAAATAGCATTTTGGATGTTTTAAAACTACTGCTAAGTTTTAAAAAAAGATATTTAGTATATATTTTTGTACTGGCTACGATACAAGGAATAGTTCCTTTTGCTACTATGTTAGTTACGCAAGCGCTAATTAATGCAATTCAAATTAAAGTGGCATTAACTGTAATTGCACATATTTTAATATGGTTTGCAGTGTTTAGCATATTAGAAATAATTACCAATTTGCTTTTTACATATTATCAAAATAAATATAGAGAGTATTTATATTTAGTATTAAATTGTAAGTTATTGAGAGAAACACAAAGCTTTAAGTATGTAGACTTTGAAAATTCTAATACTTATGATTTAATCGATAGAGCTGATCAACAGATCGGAATTAGACCAATAAATATTGTTATTGAGATAACTACTGCATATACTAATGTGATTACTATTGTTTCTTCTTTTTTGATATTGGTTTTATAATTTTACCGAAACTGTCAAATCTTTTGTGTAAATAGATCTTTCTCGTAAATTGATTTTTTAATTATTTATTTAATCAAAGTAGG
>NZ_CANBCQ010000039.1 GCF_947367125.1 uncultured Lactobacillus sp. | reverse complement strand
TTCTTTTTCTTTTACTTTGTTTTCTTCAAGTCTGATGCGAGTTAAGAGATTAATATAATTAGAGTAGCCATAGGCTGTTCTTTTCTGAGTAAACCATCAACAGGAAAAAGTATAGGGCCAAAAATCCATGGCTTTTTTGCATAAAAAGGATAAAATATAAGGTAAATAAAATTAAAGAAGGGTCTAAAAATGTATCAAGAAGATAAGAAAGACTTGAAGATTTGGCTTTTGAATAATATTACTGATTTGCTAGTCGATGAGCAGAGCAAGCCCGAAGAGCGCAAGGTTTTGCTTAATGCTAAGCATCAACTGGAGAACGGCGAGTCCGCAAATTACGTCTGCAACTTGATTCGCGTTGGCCTTGACCCATTGAGCTGGCAGAGCAAACTGTCACACGGTGTGATGGAATTTCACCACGCTATTATCAGTGGTGCTCGTCCGGTTTCAGCACAAGCTGGTGCCGTTGGTGGAGCTGCTTTAGGGATGGCTTTTGCCGACATTATCGGAAAATAAACGAAAATTATCAAGGGAGTTAACAAAGTTTTTGGTTAACTCCTTTTTTTTTGACCGAAAATAGGCTTATAATGACCAAATATGTCCAAAATTCGACCGAATACGTCATTTTTGCCAATTGAACAATAATTCATGGCAAAATATTTTTAGAAATGAGGAACCACAATGAGCGATAAAAATTCAAAACCTAAATTTTCAGGCCTTTATATGATGATTTCAATGTTAATTGGTTGGGCCATTTTCTTCTTTGGCGCCTGGGCTTGCATGAAATTTAGTCTAGAATTTTTTGCCATGCCGCGCTTTATTGCTGTAGTAATTGTCTCAATTGCTGGGGCAGTGGTAGTGGGACCGGCGATCTACGGCTTTTTATATCTAGGTCGGAAAAAGTAAGCCCGAAAAGTATTGACAAAGTGACTAAATAATATTAGTGTATTAGATAAGCAATACAGTTAAGAGGAAGGATGTGTAGACATGACAGCAATGAAGATAATTTTTGATGGAGTACTTATTTATTTGGTAATTTGCACAGTGATTTCGGTTATTAGAACGATCGGTGCTAAGCGTGAAAAGTGGCATGTCTACAATGGTCAAGGAATGAGCTTTGATCAAGCGTTTATTAGATACTTTGTGGAAGATATTACTTGGGGCCAAGTAACGATCTAGTGGGAGAAGAACAATGCTTTATTTATTCTATATTTTAGTTGGCTTGTTGATTGTTTTGGGCGTCAACTTGATGATTACTGGGCTGTTAGCGGTGCATGACATGTACACTTGCAGTAAGGAAGAACCAACTTTTGCGACCTTTAAAAAGTATTTTGTAAAGAACAATAATATTCCGACTAAGGTGTCAGATTTGTTTAATTAGAAGTTGCCATGTGGCAGCTTTTTTATTTTGATCACATTTATTTGATTGTTATTTAAAAAAGCTTGTCAGTAGCTCGTTTAAAGTATATTGACATAGAAATTCAGGTAATTTACTAAAAAATCTACGATCGCCGTTTTTGACACCGCTTTCAAAAGCGAATACATTAGATGTAACAGAGTAAATTGATTTAGAAAGAGAGCATCAAGATGAAATTTAACAAATTAACTAAAACAGATATCGATAACTTAAGCAAATTCATTTCCGATCCAGATCGTTTTATCACTAAGCCAACGGTTCACTGGGATCATGACCAATTCAAGACGGTTAGAGCCATGCCTGATTTGGTTATTCAACCAGAAACTAATGAAGAAGTAGAAAATGTGGTGAAATATGCCAGCGATCACCATATTCCAATTGTGCCACGTGGTAATTCAACTGGTTTGATGGGTGGCAACTTGACCATTGAAGGCGGAATTTCGCTTGATATGATCAAGATGAACAAGGTGCTGGAATATGAGCCAGATAGTTTAACGATGACAGTGCAAGCCGGGATTCGCTTGAAGGATATTGAAGAATATCTGGCTAACAAGCCATTCACTTACATGCCAGCGCCAGCCATGCACTGGGCTACAATTGGTGGTAATGTCGATACTAACGCTGGCGGTTTAAAGGCGATCAAGTATGGCGTTACTCGAGAGCACATCCGTGAATTAAAGGTTGTTTTGACTGACGGCAAGCTTTATAAGTTTGGCGCTAAGGCAGTTAAGTCCTCATCCGGTTATTCCTTGAAGGATTTGATCATCGGCTCAGAAGGGACCTTGGGCGTGGTAACAGAAGTAACCCTGCGCCTGTACCCACGGCCGAAACAATCAATCAACGCGATTATTCCATTTCCTACTTTGGACGATGCGATTAAGTCAGTGCCAGCAATTTTGGCTTCCGGAGTAGTGCCAACTACTGTTGAATTCATGGGCAGAAAGGTAATTAGCCTCTGGGAAAAGTACTACGATGAAAAATTCCCAATCACTAATGGCGATGGCTTCATTATTTTGGGGTTGGATGCTTTGACTAAGGAAGAATTGCAGGCTGGTTTGAAATTAGCTTTAGCTGCAACCAAGCAATTCAAGGCGAAAGATGCGGTAATTTTGGATGCTGATTCAGAGGAAGCCAAGAAGATTTGGGCTTGCCGGGAAGCCTTGCTTTTAGCTATTCAAAAGTCGACGCCAAAGATGGATGAAGTCGACATTTGTGTGCCAATTAATCATATTCCTGATGTTTTGCATCGGGTTGATGAATTAGAAGAGGATACTGGCATGCGGATTCCTAACTTTGGTCATGCTGGCGATGGCAATTTGCACATTTACCTGTGCTCTGATCAAATGAGCGATGAAGAATATAAGCAAAAGAGTCACTACGTAATTACAGAACTTTACAAGACCGCCAAAACCTTAGACGGTAACATGTCCGGTGAACACGGTATTGGTTATGCCCGCAAAGATTGGTTCGAAGATTATTATGGTCATGATTATACTGAATTATTGAGAAAGATTAAGCATGTCTTTGATCCAAACTATGTTTTGAATCCTGATAAAATTTTCCCAATGGAATAAATTAAGTAAAACTGCCGTAAGGCAGTTTTTTTATGGTATGGCCCAATTTAGTTGCTTATTGTGCTAAAATTGAAAGCGAATACATAGCTTTGGATTTTAGAGGTAAATTATGACTAATCAACTTACTAATTTTACAAAAAAGGGGCAAACTGTTACTTTAAACTATGAACACGGACTAATCACTTTAACCGTATTAACACCGGAAATTATCCGTATCTTCCAGGATCGTGGCAATGCCAGCAACTCTTATGCCATCGAAGGTGACAAGGAGATTAAGACCGACTTTGAGGTCGAAGATAAGGGCGATCATGCAGAATTAACCACTAAGAAGTTAATCGTTAAAGCATACGCTGATGAAAAAATCGATGTCTATGATGAAGCAAGCAATCCGTTAATCTTAGATTACCGCGAAAAACGGACGCCAATTGATCGGCAAATGGATAAGGAACACCTTAAACTGGCGGAATCTGAAGGTCATGACGTTAAAAAATTGCTCGGTCAGCATGATCAAAACTACTATGAAATTATCAAGTCATTGGCTGGCGATGAACAATTTTACGGCTTAGGTGACAAAACTGGCTATTTGAACAAACGCCACTATGCCTATGACAACTGGAACACCGACAATCCTGATCCACAGGTCGAAAGCTTTACCCGCTTGTACAAGTCGATTCCAATTTTGTTAGGCTTGAAGAATGGTCATCCTTACGGGATCTTTTTTGACAATACTTACCGCAACCACATTGATCTGGGCAAGGAAAGCAACAATTATTACTACTACTCTGCAGTTAACGGCAACATTGACTACTATGTCATTGGCGGGGCTTCGCTGAAGGAAGTTATTACCAACTACACTTACTTAACCGGTCGTGTGCCTTTGCCGCAGAAGTGGGCCTTAGGCTACCAGCAATCACGCTGGGGCTATAGCGTTAGTCAAAAGCAGGTGGAAAAGATTGCCGAAAACTTGCGCAAGTATGACTTGCCATGTGACGTGCTCCACTTGGATATTGATTACATGGATGGCTACCGCGTCTTCACGTGGAGAAAAGATAGCTATGAAGATCCAGCTGATTTTATTAAAAAGATGCGCAAACTGGGCTTCAGAATTATCACGATCATTGACCCAGGTGTGAAGAAGGACGATGCTGGCTACAAGATTTATCAAGAAGGGCTGGAGAAGGGCTACTTTGTCAAGGCACCAGATGGTACTGTTTATGTCAATGAAGTTTGGCCAGGGGATGCCGTCTTCCCAGACTTTGGCCGTGAAGAAGTGCGTCAATGGTGGGCTAAGAACTGCAAGTACTTGGTTGATCTAGGCGTGGCCGGTATTTGGGATGATATGAATGAACCTGCTTCATTTAGAGGTGAAATTCCGGGTGATACTGTTTTCCACAACGAAGACGAAGCGACTACGCATGACAAGATGCATAATGTCTATGGCCACAACATGGCTAAGGCAACTTATGAAGGCTTGAAGAAATATTCAGGTAAGCGCCCATTTGTCATTACGCGGGCAGCTTATGCTGGAACACAAAAGTTTTCCACAGTGTGGACTGGTGACAACCAAAGTCTGTGGCCACATGTGCAGATGATGATTCCGCAATTGTGTAACTTGGGTATGAGTGGCTTTAGCTTTGCTGGTACTGATATCGGTGGTTTCGGTGCTGATACGACACCTGAACTATTGACTCGCTGGATTGAAGGGGCTTTATTTAGTCCGCTTTACAGAAATCACGCCGCTCTTGGCACGCGTTCACAGGAACCGTGGGTCTTTGGTGAACCAACTTTGTCAATCTATCGGAAATATTTGAAGTTGCGCTATCATTTTATTCCATATCTTTATGATGAATTCTATCGTGAAAGCAAGACAGGCTTGCCAGTTATGCGGCCGTTGGTTTTGAATTATGAAAATGATCCACATGTGTATAACATGAACGACGAGTACATGGTGGGTGAAGACATTTTGACAGCCCCAGTTGTTCAAGAAGGTCAGACGAAGCGGGCCGTTTACTTGCCAGAAGGTGAATGGATCGACTTTTGGCACGGGGTTGAGTATGCCGGACGAAATACGATTTTAGTTGATGCACCAATTGATAAGTTGCCATTATTTATCAAGAAGAATACGATTTTACCATGGGGTAAGGAAGTTAGTCACATTTCTGATGAACCAGATCAAGAAATGACCTTCAGAGTCTTTGGCAAGCGTGGTAAGTACACTCATTATCAAGATAATGGTCTTGACTTTAAGTATGAAAATGGCGAATACAACTTGTATGACGTTGAAGTTGATGGTGATCAGGTAACAGTGAAGTTAACTCATCATGGTTATGCACATGAATATCAACGAATTGTAGTTGAATCAGCTGATCGCAAGGTGATTTTGAACTACTGCGACGGCGAATATGTAATTGAATAAAATAATGCGAAAGCTGCGGCGAGATCCGCGGCTTTTTTGTTGGGGTGGAAAAGTTTGCAAATTCAAGGTGGAAAAATGTAAAACTAGCTGTAAGACAAGGTTCAAGTCGTGCCGATTGTAATGCTAGGGTTATAAATAGTAGTTATTTCTTCGTTATTATAAACATTATTATAATAAACATGATTACGATAATGTTTTTTAGAGGAAGAAAATGTTTATCGGCAGAAAAAAGAAATATCGACACTGAAACGGCTTTATGACAGTGATAAGTTTCTGTTCGCGGTGATTTACGGTAGACGTAGAATCGGTAAGACAGCCTTAATTAATGAATTTTTGAAAGACAAAAAAGCAATTTATTTCACTGGGTTAAAGGAGAATGCGGCCGATAGTCTAAAAAGATTCAGCACGGCAATTTATGATTTTATCGATCCTCATAATACGGCTAAATCAAGTTTTGCTACTTTTGATGAGGCGTTTAAGAAGATTGCTGAATTAGCGCAAAAGCAGCGCGTGGTCTTAGCTATCGACGAATATCCTTATTTGGCCAAAGCATATCCGACGATTAGTTCATTGATTCAATATTATATTGGTTATTTCTTTACTAAGACTAATTTATTTTTGATTCTTTGTGGCTCTTCGATGTCCTTTATGGAAAATCAAGTCTTGGCCTATAAGAGTCCGTTTTAGAAAATATTAATCAGAATTTTTTGCAACAAAATACGCCATTATTTGAAGAGCCAAATAATTTGTTAAAGCAGGAATTACGTGATCCTAGTACCTATAATTCAATTATTAATGCCATCGCCATGGGCGCTTCTAAGCAAAATAAGATCGCTACCAGCAGTCATATGACAGTTTCGACTATTAATTAAGTATCTAACTAACTTAATTGATTTGGGCATTATTACTAAAATTGTTCCGGTGACCGAGGCTAATAATCCACGTACTAAACATACGCTGTATGAAATCTCAGATGGGATGTTTCGCTTTTGGTATACCTTTGTGGGACCGAATATTAGTCTGATTGAGCGGGATGCCGGCCAAGCGGTGTTGGCTCAAGTTGAGCAGCAGCTGCCGAAGTATTTAGGCAAAGAGTTCGAAAAATTAGCTCAAAACTACATGTGGACTCATGTTTTAGATAAAGATTTTATTCCGGTGCCGTTCCAGTATCTAGGTTATTGGTGGGGAACTGATCCTAAAACTAAGCGCAAAGAAGAGTTAGATGTAGTGGGGCTAGCAGCCGATAAGATCAATGCCTATTTCGGCGAATGTAAATGGCATAATGAGCCAATTTCTAGCTCTGTTTTAGAGACCTTGATTAATCGGAGTAATCTGATCAATTATTCGCAAAAGCATTATTATCTGTTTTCAAAAGTGGATTTCACGGATTCTTGCCGCGAGTTAGCTGAAAAGGTTAATTGCAAGCTGGTTACTTTTGCTGAAATGTAGAATGGGGATGAAAAATGTGTCATTGGTAGTTTATAGCCAATGGCGTTTTTTTATTGCAAAAAAATATTTTATTTCTGTCTTGCAATTATAAATTATCGTAATACAATAACTTATAAAGAAAAGGATTTAATAGATGGAGGAGTAAAAATGAGAAAGTTCATTTTAAATTTACTTTCGGTAGTAGCTTGGATCTACCAAGCAGTTTGTGTGTTAAGCATTGTGATGTCAGTTGTGGTAACTGGTTTTATGATTTTTGTCGTTTCGCAACCCGATATACGGACGGAAGTTCAAAAAGGTTTTCATCAAGAAATTGGAGTGTCGATGAGCAATAGCACAATGTGGTGGATAACCGTTGGCTTATTCGGCTTTATGTTTGTTGGCTTTTTCGCCCAATTCTTTATTTGTCATTACGCTCGCGCGATTATTAAGAATATTAAGCAGGAAATCTACTTTGCTCTTAATACTTTGCAATACTTGAAGAGATTGCTGATTTCAGTTGCTGTGTATGTTGGATTCACAGTTGTTTACTACATTATTATCTTCTGCAATTTTGCAACTTTTTCAGCAATGAGCAAGCGTTACGCTGGCGATGTAACTAGCAACTTCCTGTATCCAAGCAGCATTACCAATGGCTTATTATTCTTAGCAGTGTTGTACGTGGTTTACTTAGTCTTCAAGTACGGGATGAAGGTTCAAGAAGACGCAGATTCGATTATTTAAAGGGTGATATGGATTGATAGAAGTGACATTAGATTTCATGTTGTTGAAGCGGAAGATGTCTTCCAAGGAATTAGCAGAAAAGGTTGGCATTACGCCCGCTAATCTCTCAATTCTGAAGACGGGCAAAGCGCACGGCGTGAGATTTAATACGTTAAGCAAAATTTGTGAAGTGTTGGATTGCCAACCGGGAGACTTATTGGTTTATAAAAAAGATGATTGATTTTTCATAGAGGAAAGAAAAATGTTATCTGAGAAGAAAAGACAAATTAGGTCAGTCATTGGAATGCTAATATTGATTTTATTCTTTGTTTTCATAAATCTATTTGAAGGTCCATGGAGTTTACCTAGAATCATTTTATTAGTGGCGGCAGTAGCATTATTAATATTTAGTGTGATAACGAAAATTGTAAAAATCTTGAAGGAATAATTGAGTTGAAGGGGAATGGAATAAATGAAAGAGCAAAAGTTTGAGCGTGAAAATAAAAAGATCATCTTGGGGATGATCATTGGGACAGTTGTAGGTATAGCTTTGATGTTGCTGTACATGAGCAGTGAAGCTGGCTGGCATTTGAAGATGATGCAAATTATTATCGCTGTTGCCTTGGGCGCAGTGGTGGGACCGCTGTTTGGTGGCTTAATTATTGCTAGCTTAGTTGAAAATAAGGGCGTTTTAACTTCCTGGAGCGCATGTTTTCAAATTCTAGGAACTGGAATTTTATTTGTACTAGTTGACTTCATTTTTGGATGGATTACTAAAACAAACGATGGTAATTTAGGAGCAATTCTATTCTCTAATAGTAGCTTATGGTCCTTGATCTGTGGGATGGCCATGGGTGCAATTTTCTTAAGAAAGAAAAACTAAAGGTGAAGGATGGATATGAAAAAAGAGTTAATGATATTAGGAATAAGCGTTTTAGTTGCAATAGTTTTAGCTGTATTAATTGGTTGTACCAAGTATTATCACTGGATGCTCTTGACTATTCTTATACCTGTAATAACGGGGATTTACTTATCAATAAAAAGAGCTAAAAATAAGAAAAAGTAGGGATGGATATGAAAATCTTAGCTGTGATCATCGTTGCACTGATTGCCGTATGCTGGCTAGTCGCGATTCCGCAAACTTACCGTAGTAAAAGAAATGGCAAATATGTTGTTAGTTTTTTCTGGCAAAGAAAGAAGAAAGAATTAGTTTATCCAACATTCCTGCAAGCTTACTGGCGGCGAGGTGGGATAAATATGTTTGAAGGTATTTATTACTGTGGTTTGATTTTTTATTAGTTATTGTGAAATAAGTTAAATACCAAATCAGTCTAAAAAATGACCAATTTGGTATTTTGTAATATGACAATAAGGTGAGAAAAATGAAAAAGAAAATTTTGACTAAGAGTCAAGTTAGACTCAGAGGTATTGTTGCCGGTATTTTATTTACGTTATTAGGATTTGTATGGGACTATTTTCAATACAAAACACTAAGCTGGGGAACAGTAATTGGGAATGTAATTGAAGGTGTAGTTTTTGCTATCTTTATGATTATTTTCATGAATAATTATTATAAGAAAAGGAATAAGAGTCAGTAATTTGGATATTGATAATTATTATGTTGGAAAAGTTAAAGGACAATTTGTTGATGCTGAAGAAGTATTTTGTTGAAAAACAATATTTCGACTAAGTTTTCAGATTTATTCAATTAATTTTCTAGTTTACTTTTTCTGTAATATGTTTTCCTGTAAAATATTAGTCAATTTAATAGAAATATCTGTGAGGTAGCGGCTAATGTTAAAAATAGAACACCTAAACAAGAGCTTTGGCAAAACTCAGGTTTTGTTTGATGTAAGCCTCAATGTCCCAGATGGTCGAATTCTTGGTCTGGTTGGAAAAAATGGGTCCGGGAAATCGACCATTTTTCATAGTATTCTGAAGTTTGTCGATTATACCGGTAAAATTAGCATTGACGGTCATACTTTTAGCGCAAAAGATTACGACGATATTGGCTACTTGCCTGAAGAACGAAGCTTAATGCCAAAATTGACAATTGCTGATCAGGTTAGCTTTTTAGCTAGTCTAAAAGGGATGCCAGCTAAAAAGGTGAAAGAAGAATTGCCCGACTGGATGTCTCGCTTAGCAGTTAAAGGAATTCCGATGGATAAAATTAAGTCCTTGTCTAAGGGTAACCAACAAAAGGTTCAGATGATTGCTACTTTGATTCATCAGCCCAAGTTGATTATCCTAGATGAACCCTTCAGTGGGCTGGATCCAGTTAATGTTGATTTGATGAAACAATTAATTTTGGAAGAAAAAAGACAAGGCGCTACGATCATTTTTTCTGATCATGATATGCGTAATGTGGAAGAATTATGTGATGATGTCGTCATGATTAATGATGGACGAATCGTATTGAATGGTCCAGTAAATGAGATCAAGAATAGTTTTGGTTTAACCAGAATTTTTGTCAGAACTGATAAAGGTGTTGCTGAATTAATGACTTTGCCTGGAGTAAAAGATGTAGTTTTGCAAAATAATGGTGTTAAGCTACTTATTCTTAAAGACGAAAAGTATGGTAAAGAAATCTTTGATACTTTGTCAGCTGGTCAATATATTCAAACTTTTGACCAAGAGCCACCAACATTAGATGAGATATTCAAGATGAAAGCAGGTGCCCGTCATGAATAAAATTTGGCTTGTAGCTAAGGAAACCTACCGCAGAGAAGTGAAAACTTGGTCATATTTGTTAATGATTTTCGCACCATTTTTATTTTTCTTCCTATCTTTTGGAATTGGCATGATGACAGCCAGCAATAGTGATGGTAATTATATTGGTGTGGTTACAGCTAATCCAGCATTGAAGCAAGCAGTAAAGAAATCAGACGATTTTGATAATTATGCTACTAAGGCAAAGGCTCAAAAAGCCTATAAAGATGAAGACATTGACGGCTACGTTTTAGTAGAACAGAACAATAATCAGTTGTCTGCAACTTACTACAGCAGTGAAAAGATGGATGATGATGTCAAGTCAGAGTTGATGGCAAACCTGCATGCGGTCCAGCAACAGTTGAATTTAAGTCAGGCAAAATTGACAGCAAAGCAGAGTCAAGTTTTAGCTACCCAGGTGAAGTTTAAACAAAGCGTCAAGCATACAGAAAAGAAGAGCTTTAGCAGCGATCCAGTGAAGCAGATTTCCTTCTGGGCTTTGTTAATTATTCTGTATATGCTAGTAATTACCTATACCCAAGTAACTGCACAAGACATTGCCACCGAGAAGGGAACCAAGATGATGGAAGTAATCTTCTCCAGTATGCCAGGTGGTGATTACTTTACTGGTAAGATTCTGGGGATTTTTGGCGAAATTGTGACTCAGGTGCTGATTTATGTTATTGGCTTTGCAGGAGTATATTTTGCGGCACCATACATCGATGGCTTTAGTGGTGTGTTTAAGCAATATAAGCCAATGATTGATCAGGCAATTGGCAATTTAGCTTCTTGGGGACTGCTTTTTACGATAATCGGTTTAGTTTTGTTCATTATCTTTGCTGCTTTCTGTGGAGCTTTAGTTGCTAAGAGCGAGAATGCCAATAAGGCAGTAGGACCATTAAGTACATTGATGTTGATCGGTTTTCTTTTCACATTAAATATGTCAACAAGTGGCGACACCATGTTTGCGCAAGTATTGTCCTATGTTCCATTTTTGTCATCATTTGTCATGCCAGCCAGAGTGATCATGGGCGCTGCAAGTAATTGGGAAGCAGCTATTTCAGCGGTGATTGCCTTGGCCGCTACAGTGGGTTCATTTATTTGGATTAGAAAGATTTACCCAAGCTTGATTTTGCAAACAGATGATGTAGGTCCATGGCAAAACTTTAAGCGTAGTTTATTAAATTAGAATCTTAATCAAGACAGCGAGAGATGATTTCGCTGCCTTTTTCTTCGTCAAATAGGCTAAAATGACTAAGAAAAAATAGTTGGTGACGAAGAAAGAGACTGAATTTTGATGATTCGGTCTCTTTTTTGCACAAAAATGAAGTATCTTGAAGAAAAATAACTAAAAATGAAACTTTTTGAAGAAATGTGATTGATTTTGGAGGGGAAAGCGAATACAATATTTATCGAGGTGAAAAAGAATGCTGACCCAAGAACGCCAAAGCATAATTGAAAATTACGTCAACCAGCACGAAGTGTGCCGCGTTAGCGAATTATGTGACTTAACTGAAACATCTGAATCAACCATCCGTCGCGATCTGATCCAGATGGAGAAGAATGGCATCCTTAAGCGTGTACATGGTGGTGCACAATCAGTAAAGAATTTCTCTCGTGATGTTTCCCAGAACGTCCGCTTTAATTTGAATCATGACGTTAAAATTGCGCTTGCTCAGTATGCAGCTAGCAATTTCGTTCAACCAGGTGATAATGTCTTTATCGATGCCGGAACGACTACCTATGAATTGGTACCGTTTTTGGCCGACATCCCTAACGTGAAGATTATTACCAATGGTGTTGAAACGGCGTTATGCAGTCTCAATCACGGCATTAAGACCATCTTAATCGGTGGTGAGGTCAAGGATGACACGCATGCAGTGATTGGTCAGACTGCCCTAAGTCAGATTAAGGCAATGAATTTTTCAGTTAGCTTTGTTGGGGCTAATGGGATTGAACAAAATGGCAATCTTACCACGCCAGATCCCGAAGAAGCTGCAATTAAGGCTGCTGAGATCAAGCAGGCAAGACGGGCATATGTGCTAGCCGATTCATCGAAGATCGGTGAACGCAACTTCGCTGTTTTTGCCCACACACGCGACGTTTGTGTGGTAACAGATCAACTTACATCCAGTCAAAAAGCGGCATTACCTGCCGATATCAATCTAAAGGAGGCAAAATAAATGATCTATACAGTAACTGTTAATCCAGCGCTTGACTATGTTTTACAATTAGAAAAAGTTAACCGCGGTGAAGTTAACAGAACTAATAATGATGCATTTTTAGCAGGTGGGAAAGGAATTAACGTTTCTCAAATCCTTAACCAATTAAACGTTGACAACACAGCTTGGGGCTTCGTTGGTGGCTTTACTGGTAAGGAATTGGTTCGTCAATTGAACCAAAAGAGAATTGAAAGCGACTTTGTAACTATTTCAGATAACACTCGGGTGAACGTTAAGATTCACGCTGAAAAGGAAACTGAAATCAACGCAGCTGGTCCTAATATTACTAATCAAGAAATCACTGCTTTCAAAGATCGTTTAAACGACTTGAAGAAGGGTGACATCGTGGTCATGAGTGGTTCACTTACTCCAAGTCTTCCTACTGATTTCTACCAATCACTTCTTCCAACTATTAAGGAAGCTGGTGCAGAATTTGTAGTTGATACTACTGGTCAAGCACTTCTTGATACTTTGGAATACAAGCCATTAGTAATTAAGCCTAACCACCATGAATTAGCTGATCTTTTCGGCGTAACCTTTGACTCAAGCGACGTTATGCTTGAATATGCTCAAAAGTTGCTTGATATGGGTGCTCAAAACGTGATGGTTTCTATGGCTGGCGAAGGTGGCTTCTTGCTTACCAAGGACCACGTTTACCATGCCAAGGGTGCTGTTGGTACTGCTGTTAACTCAGTTGGTGCTGGTGACTCAATGATCGCTGGTTTTGTTGGTACTTACTACAAGACCCAAGATCCTAAGGAAGGCTTCAGAATTGGTATGGCTTGTGGTGCTGCTACTGCCTTTACTAAGGATATTGCAGTTAAGAGCCAAATCGAAGCTGTTCTTCCACAAATTAAAGTTGAGCAAATTTCTTAATTTTAGAAGGGATAAGATAGATGAGAATCAAGGATATTTTAAGTCCTGACTCCATGATTATGGAGCTTAAGGCTAAGAATAAAGAAGATGCCATTAAAGAAATGGCTGACCTTGAAGTAGCAACTGATATCGTTAACGACGAAGATGCTTTTATTAAGTCAATCTGGGCTCGTGAAAACGAATCAACTACTGGTATTGGTGGCGGAATTGCGATGCCTCACGCACGTAACAAGTACATCAACAAGGCTCGTGTATTGTTTGCCAAGAGTAAGGAAGGAATTGACTACAACTCACTTGATGGTCAACCAGTTCACTTATTCTTCATGATTACTGCCCCAGATGGTGCTGACAACACTCACCTTCAAGCTTTGGCAAAACTTTCAGGTTTATTAATTGATCCTGATTTAGTTGAAGCTTTAAAGAACGCTAAGACGCCTGAAGAAGTTATCGATCTTTTTGAAAAGGCCGAAGCTAAGAAAGACGAAGAAGACAAGAAGGCAGCCGAAGCTAAAAAGGCTAAAGAAGCTGCTAAGGCTCAAGGCAATAGCGATGACGACAGCAAGCCATTGATCGTTGGTGTTACTGCATGTATTAACGGTATTGCCCACACTTACATGGCTCAAGAAGCCTTGATTAAGGAAGGTAAGAAGCGCGGCATCGAAGTTAGAATTGAAACCAACGGTTCAGAAGGGGTTAAGGATAAGTTGACCCCTGATGAAATCAAGCGTGCTAAGGGTGTTATCATTGCTTCAGATAAGAAGGTTGATATGCCACGTTTTGACGGCAAGCACTTAGTTAACCATCCAGTTGTTGACGGGATCAACAAGCCAGGCGAATTGATCGATGACATTATGGATGGCAAGGCAGCTATTTACCACGCAAGTGCTTCTGATAAGTCAGAAGAAGCTGCATCAACTGAAAAGCCAGGCTTATGGGCAGGCATCTACAAGAACCTAATGAACGGTATCAGCCACATGCTTCCATTCGTTATTGGTGGTGGTATCTTAATGGCCATCTCATTTATCGTAGAAAACTACATGGGTGGCGCTAAGACTCCTGCTTTCATCTTCTTAAACAACGCTGGTAACTTGGCCTTTGCCTTCATGGTTCCAGTTTTGGCAGCTTACATTGCTGAATCAATCGGTGATTTACCAGCCTTGATGCCAGGTTTTGTTGGTGGTTACATGGCTTCAATCGTTAATGGTCAATTCCAAGTTAACGTTCAAGCTCACGCAACTTCACCGGCCGGCTTCTTAGGTGGTATCGCTGCTGGTTTTATTGCCGGTTACTTGATGGTTGGTTTGAAGAAAGCATTTGCTAAATTACCTCACTCAGTTGAAGGTATGAAACCAATGCTCTTCTATCCAATTTTGGGCTTGCTCTTTATTGCAGCAATTATGTTCTACATCATTAACCCAATCTTTAGTGGAATCAACTTTGCAATTACCCACTTTTTGAACAGCATGGGTACTGGTAACTTGGTACTTTTGACCACTATTCTTGCCGGTATGATGTCAATCGATATGGGTGGACCTTTCAACAAGGCTGCTTACGTCTTTGCTTCAGGCGCTTTTGCTAACGACCCACACTCAACTACTGCTGCTATTTTGATGGCTGCTGTAATGGTTGGTGGTATGGTTCCTCCATTTGCTACTGCCATTGGTACTACTTTCTTCAAGAACAAGTACACTACAGAAGAACGTCGTGCTGGTGTTTCTAACTGGGTATTAGGCTTTTCATTCATTACCGAAGGTGCAATTCCATTTGCCGCTGCTGACCCAGGTCGTGTAATTCCATCATGTATCATTGGTTCAGCTGTTGGTGGTGCTTTAGTTGGTTTATGGCACGTTGGTGTTCCAGCTCCTCACGGTGGTCTTTGGGTATCACCACTTGCTGGTAACATCGGTGGTCCAAGCCACATCTTGTACTACTTCTTAGCAACGATTATTGGTTCAATTGTTGCTGGTTTGATCATGAGTTTCTGGAAGAAGAACGTTAAGGACGACCCTAACGAATAAAAAGAGTAAAATAATTTCAGTTATTGATCAAAAATTAACACAATACGTAAAAAACGTATTATAATATAAATATCTTGATGATCTCTACTTAAATCAAGATACTCTGTTATGTTTTGCGCTACCTTCGGGTAGCGTTTTTTTGTGCCAAAATATACGCTATAATAAATTAAAAAGGATGAATGGGTGAAGAGAGTGGACGAGCAAATTATTCGGATTACTAGGGCGTTGAATCATCCGATTAGAATTCAAATTCTTTATTATCTAAATGATCACCAAAAAAGCAGCGTTAATAACTTAGTTAAGCAATTCGACGTGAGCCAGCCGGCTATTTCACGTCATTTAAGGATTCTAGAAGAAGCAAAGCTAGTTAAGAGTGAACGAGTTAAGCAAGAGCGTTATTACAGCTTAGAAGACACGCACGTGATTAAGATTTTGGATGTTTTGCGGCAGCACGTGAAGGAAGAATTTTAGTTGGGTTTGACAATTATATAAAAATATGTTTATATAATAATGTAATTTTAGAACAAAGCATTTAATAAAATTCAGCAAAATTTTATTGACTTAAATTTACGATAGCATCAGGCTTATGCAGCTCTGGTGCTATTTGTGTACTCTGAAAAAAGTTGACATAAGTTCAAAACTAGCTTATTCTAACTTTTAATTAGAGAATTTTTGCTGAGTTTTCTAATTAAATGCTTTTTTATTTTGCACAAGGAGGATTTTTATGCAAAATTTCAAATCTAAAATTACCAAGTTGATTTCTATTTTAGGATTAGTTAGTGTGCTGGCTTTAGTTGTTTCGGCATGCTCAAATAAGAAGTCAGCTAGCGATTCAGATAAGATTAACATAGTAACGACCACAAATGTTTATTCCGATATCGCTAAGAATATTGTGGGTAAATACGGCAGCGCTAAGGCGATTATTAATAATAGCAGCACCGATCCCCATGACTTTGAACCAACTACTGCTGATGCCAAGGAATTGACTAAGGCTAATATTATTGTGGCTAATGGCTTAGGCTACGATTCTTGGATGAATAAGTTGGCTAGTTCAGTCAATAAAAAGCCGGTCTTAGTTGGTGAAGACTTGATGGGCTTGAAGAAGGGCGATAATCCTCATATTTGGTACAATTTAAATATGCCAACTAAATATGTTGATTATTTAGTTAAACGCTTGTCTAAGCTCGACAAGAAGCATGCAGCTTACTTTAAGGCTAACGGTGAAAAGTACCTAGCTAAGGTTGCGCAAATTAAGCAACTCGTAAAGACTGACAAGAAAAATAGTAAGCCGGTCTTTGTTAGTGAGCCAGTCTTTGATTATGCTTTGAAAGAAGCAGGCTACAAGATTGGTGACAAGGACTTTGAAGAAGCTATCGAAAATGGTACTGACCCAAGTCCAAAGATGATCAACAAGATGAATGATGAAATTAGAGCAAAGAAGATCGCTTTCTTTGTTAATAATACGCAAGCAAGCAGCTCAACTGTGAAGTCATTTGTAAAATTGGCTAAGGAAAATAATATTCCAGTGTTGAATGTACGCGAAACAATTCCTAACCATACTACTTACTTAGCTTGGATAAAGGAAAACTACCAAAATTTGGCTAAGATGGAAAAATAAATTTTAGTCAAGCAGGGGGTGTGATGAGTGATTTTGGAAGTAAATAATCTCTCGATGAAATTTGATACCAAGACTGTTTTTCAAGATTTAAATTTTAAACTTGAAGCTGGGTCGATGACGGCACTACTTGGACCAAATGGAACGGGGAAGACTACTTTAATTAAGATTTTGATGGGGATGCTAAAGCCGACTGGGGGCAGCTTTAAGTTTGATAAGAATGTCAGACTGGGTTATGTGCCTCAATTTCGCAATATCGATGCAGAATATCCTTTATCAATTCGCGCCTTTATTGGCTTGAACGCTCATTTATTTAAAACTAAAAAGGTGAGAGAGCAGATCGACCATCAATTGGCAGAAACACATTTGAGTCAAATTCAAAATACCCGCATGGGTGAAGCCTCTGGTGGACAAAAACAACGGGCATACCTGGCTCAGGCCTTGCTGGATCATCCCAATATGATTATCTTGGATGAAGCAACAGCGAGCTTGGACCCAGCTGCTAAGGAAGAATTGATGGGCTTAATTAAGCACTTGAATCAAGAGCACAAGATTACCGTTTTGTTTGTGACTCACGATATTCCTTTAGCTAAAAAGTATATGACTGATTACTTGTACCTGAACAAAGGGACAATTAGACAGGGAAAGATGAGTGAGTTTAAGGAGGATTTTGAGTAATGTTTCAATATGAATTTATGCGTTACGCCTTCTTAGCTAGTACTTTCATTGCAATTACCTGTGGGGTAGTTGGCGTCTATGTGGTAGCACGTAATTATGCTTTCCTAGCTCACACCTTGTCTGAAATTGGTTTTGCTGGGGCAGCCTTTGCCGTGTTTATCGGGATTGCGCCGTTATGGGGGATGCTCTTGTTCACCCTGCTAGGTTCGATTGGCGTTGGCGAATTGTCCTTGCACAGCGATCAAAAGGAATCGTCAATTAGTGCGATTTCGGCCTTGTTTATTGGACTAGGGGTACTTTTCTTGGCTATCTCGGGCTCGAATAGCCGTTATGCGACGAATATTTTATTTGGTAGTATCATCGGCGTTGATAAGCAGGGTGTAATTCAATTGGTTGTTTTATCAATTTTAGTTTTGCTGCTGATTATTTTGGTAGCGCGCAGCCTGAATTTTGATTCCTTTGATCATATTGGAGCCGTGGCCCACGGTGTACATACTGGCTGGGTTGGCATTGCCTTTTTGGTTTCCTTAGCCATGTCAGTGGCGATCGGAGCCCAGATCGTTGGTTCATTGCTGGTCTTCATTTTGCTAACGCTGCCTTCTTCAACAGCTCGTTATATTGGCAAAACGATCCCAGCGATGATCGGTTGGTCTGTTTTCTTTGCCTTGTTTGGTGTATGGGCCGGATTATATCTCGGCTTCATTACCAACTGGCCGGTAACATTCTTTATTGCAACGATTGAGGTAGTAATTTATTTAGTCGCTTATACTCTTCATGTGATTAAACATCGTTAAAATTAAAAGCCAGGTTGAGCTAGTCAGCCTGGCTTTTTTGGTGTAAAAAAGAACTACTCTGTTCCACGGAGTAGTTCTGAAATGATGTGAGAAATTTTACTTTCCATTAATTGTTATATAGTTTGTTGGCGAAACTTGCAAGTAAAATTTGTGAAAATTGTAATTTTCGCTAAAGTTTAGTATCTAATTTTAACTTTTTACCTAAATAATGATTAAATATTAAGAGATACTTTTAATGATGGAGACTTTTGATGTGGATTAGATTCGCGATCGCATTGTTGCCAATTATTTGGTTAATCATCTCATTGGGCGTAATGAGAATGCCAGCTGCACGTGCTTGTGTGATTGGGCTGATTTTAACCATGGCGTTAGCGATCTTTAGTTTTAAGTTGCCAGTGTTAGATACGATGACTGGCGCACTGGAAGGAATTATCATGGGCATTTGGCCGATCATGTTCGTAATTGTGATGGCCTTATTTGCGTATAATGTCACTACCGAATCAGGTGGTATGAAGACCATTCAAGATATGCTGGCGACGATTTCAACAGACAAGCGGATTATTGTTTTGATTATCGCTTGGGGCTTTGGTGGCTTTTTGGAATCAATTGCTGGTTTTGGAACCGCGGTGGCGATTGCCGCTGGGATTTTGATTGCCTTTGGCTTGGAGCCAATTAGAGCATCAGTAATCAGTCTGATTGCTAATACCACGGCCACAGCTTTTGGTGCAATTGGCTTGCCGATCATTACCTTGGGTGAAGTGACTGGGTTAAAGCAAGAAGAATTATCCTTCATCGTGACCTTGCAATTATTTGTTTTAGTTGTGCTGGTGCCATTTATCCTAGTAATTTTAACGGAAGGTTCTATTAAAGCAATTAAAGGCGTTGGACTAATTACCTTGATGTCAGGTTTAGGCATGGCAATCCCGCAAGTAATTGCGGCTAAGTTTGTTGGAGCAGAATTGCCAGCAATCGTTGGGTCACTTTGTTCAATCGCAGTTACGATTTTATTAACTAGATGGCATGATGAGGAGGAAGAACCTGATGTAGAAAAACCAAGTACTAAAGAAATGCTCAAGGCATGTTCACCATTTATCTTAGTTTTCATCTTCGTTATTTTTGCATCATCATTGGTGCCAGCAGTTAATAATTTACTTAATAAGGTGACAACTAATTTGGTTGTTTATACGGGGAAAAATCCGAATACCTTGTCAATTAGCTGGTTGTCGTCTCCAGGTACGTTGCTTTTTGTCGCTACTTTAATCGGTGGGGCAATTCAGGGCGTTAGTTTTAAGAAAATGATGCAGATTTTAGGACAAGTAATTAAGAGCGTCTGGAAGACAACAATTACGGTTTGTGCAATTGTAGGATTAGCCAAAGTAATGGTCTATGCAGGAATGACCGATGCATTGGCAGTGGCCTTAGTTAGCTTATTAGGGCCAGCTTATCCATTATTTGCACCACTCATTGGGGCATTAGGAACATTCTTAACTGGTTCTGCCACTTCAGCTAACGTTCTCTTTGGAAATTTACAACTGTCGGCTGCAATGGACCTAGGTGTAAGTAAGTACTGGGTTGTAGCATCGAACATGACTGGCGCAACGGCAGGGATGCTGTCGCCGCAAAATATTGCCGTGGCAACTGGTTCAATTAACCGCGAAGGTGATGAAGGCGAAATCCTGAAAGAGACCGTGAAGTGGGGCGGTTTGTATTTAGTAGTTTGCTGTGTCTTCTTATATGTAGTTGGTTTAATTGCAGGAATGATTTAGATATAAATAAAAGCTGATGATTCACTTGAAAATGAGTTGAATCTACATCAAATTAAGAATTTTTCTGAGGTAATACAGAGCCGGGTTTCTCAACCAATGAGTGGCAATGTTAACTGGCATAAGATAGCAGTGACGACATCTTATGATTTTGGTGCTGGAGATTTGTATATAATGGTGTCTTAAAAAATTCGAACATGATAAATCAATACTACCAGCAAGCACAGCACCAGGAAGTTGCCTATTTTGGTGGGGTATACTTCAAGGGTAATATTATTCGTGCAGAGGGAAGCATTCCTGTAACCTAAGAGTGCTTATCTTTGAATTTTACTCCTTTCACTCTAATAATAGAGGTAGTTAGAAAGAAGTGGGTTAAAATGAGAATTACAAAATTAGTTACCGGAATATTGCTGATACTACTTGCAATTTGGCTTTGCTTTGAAGGTATAATGAGCGGCATTCTAGGTATTTGGGCAAGTCGTAACCTTGTGAGTGGTATTTTAGAAATAATCTTAGGCAGCTTGTTTATTGCTGCAGGAGTTGTATATATCGTAATGGAAGCCGATCCTTATATGGGCGGTGACATTACCTGCTTTATTTTACTGATTATTGGTGGAGGTGTTGGTTTGGCCGGCGGCTTTTTCAACGTCTGGCTGATCTTGTATGCTGTGATTAGCTTAATTATTGGGATTGGCTTTTTCGTTTGGCATCATATAATTGGTGAAGCAATTTAAAAGAAAATTTTATATAGAAAAAAGCTGATAATTCATGTAAAAATGAATTATCAGCTTTTTTGATATATTCTCGTTTTCTTAGAAAATGGCGGAAAATGAAAAATGTTAAGGCAGAATAGAAAAAAGCTTGATATATCAAGCTTTTGCAGCATCTATAAGATAGATAAATTTAATTCTTGATTTACTTTAGAAAATGGCGGAAAATGAAAGAAAATAAGAGAAAATGGCGGAAAATAAAAAATGAAATCAACAGAATTAATAAATTTAATAAAAAATGATAATGAATCGGAAACGATTGAATATAAAACTGGCCTAAAAGATGCTAAGACAATAGGACAATATATTTCAGCTTTAGGTAATTCTGCTTTAGCTGCTAATATTCCGTATGCCTACTTGATATGGGGAGTCAAAGACTTAACTAAAGAAATAGTCGGTACAGATTTTGATCCATATACTGAAAAAGCAATTGTAGAAAATAAGAAAGGAAAGTCGAATAAGAGCAATATTTCTCTTACTTTTTATTTAAATAAGTTCATTGATCCTAAATTGAACTTAATTTGGGATAAGTGCGAGATAAAGGGGAAGAAAATGGTTTGCTTGACAATAGATGTTCAGCATTTAAATCAACCATTGAAGTTTATGGGGATAGATTATATTCGAGTAGGTACTTCAAACCAGAAACTTAATCTATTTCCTGAAAAAGAAAGAAGAATTTGGGAATCCTTTGAATCTTCAAAGTTTGAGTTAGCTTTTGCCAAAACAGGCTTGACCTTTAAACAACTCTTTGAATATTTAGATCTTGATTTTTACGTAAAGCATATCAACGAAAACTTAAATAATGATTCTTCCTTAAAACAAAGTTTGATTGATAATAATATAATAAGTCAGGTTGGAGAAGATATTTTTAATATTACTAATTTAGGTGCTTATACTTTAGCAAAAAATCTACAAGATT
This sequence comes from uncultured Lactobacillus sp., assembly GCF_947367125.1. Lineage (GTDB taxonomy): Bacteria > Bacillota > Bacilli > Lactobacillales > Lactobacillaceae > Lactobacillus. Next base: position 919 of record NZ_CANBCQ010000039.1, on the reverse strand, counting down.
TTGCCGCATTACAAGATAGGTCGATATTCATAACTAGATATCAGGGCAATATGAAACTAGCTAATGCTAGTTATAATGAAATTGAAAAAGCGGGTATTATGGTTTCATTTGATAAGATTCTAAAAGATATTATGGATCATATTCCATATGTAGAAGATTATGATGATGGAATAAGGAAGGATGTTTATAAATTCCCAATAATAGCCGTTCGTGAGCTTCTCGCTAATGCATTAGTGCATCAAGACTTCACGATTTCGGGTATGAGACCAATGGTTGAGATTTTTGATAATAGATTGGTAATCAGTAATCCAGGAATTCCTTTGATTGAACCACTTAGATTTTTAGACGTCCCACCTCGATCCCGTAATCCTGAATTGGCTAATATCTTAAGTAAATTTCATATCACTGAATCACGTGGTACTGGGATTGATAAAGTGGTTTATTCATTAGAAGAGGCTCATTTACCAGCGGTCGAAATTTTAAGCAAGGGTACCACTGCTACGCAAGTAACTATTCGTGAGGAAAAAGCATTTAGTGAATTGGCTATTACTGAAAAGAATGAATCAATTTACTGGGATGCTAGTTTGAAATATGTAAATGACATGAAGATTAGTAACTCTTCAATTCGTAAAACATTTAATTTATCAGATAAAGATGCTTCTCAAGTATCTAAGGCAATTGCATCAAGTTTAGAAGCGCATTTAATAAAACCATATGATAAGAATGCAAGTAAAAGATATATGGAATATATTCCATATTGGGGTATGGCGGTTCAAGATATTTATCATGAGTAATCAAAAAGCTGATGATCCACGTAAAAATGAATTATCAGCCTTTTTTAGTGGCTCTTTGTCAAATCCTGTTGATAATGAGTAAATGAATAGAATCAAGCAACCATTAAAAGGCTGTTTGGTTCTTT
>NZ_CANBCQ010000038.1 GCF_947367125.1 uncultured Lactobacillus sp. | reverse complement strand
AACCAGTAGATCAATTGCCAAAACCTGAGAGTTCTGTTCAAGCAGATACTAAGGATGTGACTGCAGATGGCAAGTAGACAATTAGGGATTGATGCGGCTGTATATCAAGGCACTAGCATGACTGCTTATCATAATGCTGGCGCAAAATTTGGCATTATCAAACTGACTGAAGGTATAGGTTACATTAATCCTAAAGCTCATTACCAAATTAAGTCATTACATGCTAATCACATGTACGTCCACGCTTATCACTTTGCGACTTTCGGTTATAGCGTAAGTCGTGCTAAAGCTGAAGCAAAGTTTTTCGTAAATCGTGCTAAAGCCGAAAACATTAGTAAGAAACGCTATTTGTGGCTTGATTGGGAAACTGGTAGTGGCAACTGCGTTACTGGAGGTAAGGTGGCAAGTACTAAGGCCATTCTTGCCTTTATGAAGGTATGAAGGGTATAAGGTTGGCTTATATAGTGGTGCTAGCTTGCTTAGAACCGCAATTGATACTAAAAAGATCATCCAAAAGTATGGCACATGTATCTGGATAGCATCTTATCCAACTGATTATGCTGCTGAGCCAGATTTTAACTATTTTCCATCTATGGACGGTGTAGCAATCTGGCAATTTTGTGATAACTGGAAAGGTCTTAGTGTGGACGGTAACATTAGTTTGATTGACCTCCACAAAGAAACTATGACTGAGCATAAGACAATCAAGCCGATTGAAAAGCCTAAGCCAGAAAAGAAAACTGGTGTAGTATATGCGCCTGTGATTAACCATAATCCTAACTGGATGATCCAGTTGATGAATGGTACTGGTCATTATACTGGTAAGTACATCAAGACAAATACGAGATGGAAATATTTCGACGTGAGGTCGATTAAAGGTATGAAATGTTATAAGCTAGGCACCGACAAGCAATGGGTACCTGCAAAGTTTTTAAAAGTAATTGAATAAAAAGGAGTTGAAAAACTCCAAATATCGTAAAGACCGCCCTAGGATCCTTGTCCCAGAGCGGTCTTTTTTTGTTTTGCTTGACACACATATATAATTGCTTTCTATGAAAATAATGTTTGCCTATTTTTAGACTTTCCTGCTTTTTTCCTGCTTACAGATTTATAAAATGATTTTTAAGTCAGAAAAACCTTGGTAGAGTAGGAGCTAGAAGAAGTGATGTGGCTTTTTATAAGTGAATCCTTCACCTAACGCTTCATGTACTTCAATAATTGAAACAAATGCATTAGGATCTTCTTGCTTAATTAAATCCTTAATTGTAGCAATTTCTCGCGGTGAAACTACAACGTAAATAACTCTTTTTTCATCTTGTTTGTAGCCACCTAGCGCTTTTAAATAAGTGAAACCACGATCTAATTTTAGATCAATCATTTTACCGATTTGCTCATATTTATCCGAAATAATTAATAAACCGCGTGCTGTATAGGCACCTTGCTGGACGGTATCCATTACGCGTGATAAAACAAATGAAGCTAATAAAGTATATAGCATATGTTTAATATCTAAGTAAGAAAGGGATGCAAAAAGCACAATTGCATCACAGATTAAAAGCATTTTGCCGGAAGAAATACCGAACTTAATTTGGCAAATACGGGCGATAATATCAGTCCCACCTGAAGTGCCATTATATCTAAAAACTAATCCTAGTCCAATCCCAGATAGTAACCCAGCAGAAATTGCTGAAAGGAAGAGGTCGTGTTCTAAATCTAATTGTTTTATAATAGATGTTGAATGCCAAAACCATAAGAAAAAGGAGAGACTAAGCGTTCCCCAAATCGTATAGGCTAGAAGGCGTTTTCCCATAAAGCGGTATCCTAATAAAATTAAAGGAATATTCAGTACTAGGGTTGATAATCCCATGTTAATGCCCCAGAAGTGTCGCAGAAGTAATGAAATCCCACTTAGCCCCCCATCGGCTAATTTATTGGGGACAGAAATTATGTCTAGGCTCAGTGCATAAATAGCACAACCTAGTGCAATCATGAGGATATCAATTATGATGTTTTTACCAATTTTACGCATAATGATTACCTCCTTTATATCTTTTCTTTAATTTTAACAAAGAGAATAGCAAAAGTAATAATAAAGATAATAAGAATTGGATTTTAATAATGATGAAAATAGATAATTTACCAGAGATTTTTATTAAAGCAATGCCTGTTTTACAAACATTAGAGGAAGCAGGTTTTGAAGCATATTTTGTTGGTGGATCTGTACGTGATATTTTGCTGCAACGTCATGTTCATGATGTGGATATTACTACCAGTGCTTATCCAGAAGAAGTAAAGGAATTATTTAATAAATCAATTGATACAGGAATTAAACATGGTACAGTAACCGTGCTTTATGGCGGTGAAAGTTATGAAATAACTACTTTTAGAACAGAATCAGGGTACCAAGATTTCCGTCGGCCTGACCATGTAACTTTCGTGCAAAATTTGGATGAAGACTTAAAACGAAGAGATTTTACCATCAATGCATTAGCAATGAATACACGAGGAGAAATTGTTGACTTATTTAATGGTCTTGATGATTTGAAAAATCATGTTATTCGCGCTGTTGGTGATCCAGAGAAGAGATTTCATGAAGATGCTTTGCGAATGATGCGTGCGGTTCGCTTTATGAGTCAGCTTGAGTTTAAGTTAGAAGCTAAAACACAACAAGCAATTAAGGATAATCATGAATTACTCAAAAAGATTTCTGTTGAACGAATTCGTGAAGAGTTTGTTAAATTAGGCTTGGGTCCCCATGCTCGCCAAGCATTTCAAATTTTTCTTGATACAAATTTGAGTGAAGATGTACCAGATTTTGCGGGTAAAAAGGACCAGCTGGCTATTTTCCCGCAATTACAGTTTAGTCCTACCATGGAAACTAGTTTGTGGTCGTTGATTATTTTGTTGTTAAAAATCCCTAATGAACAGATTCATCAGTTTATGCGAGACTGGAAGAATTCTAATGCGATGGCTGAACAAGTGGAACGAATTATTAACTTATTCGATTTAATTTCTAGTCGTGCACCAAGTGATTATGAACTGTTTTTAGCTGGAGAAAAAACATTGATTAATACAATTGATGTTGCTCATATTATTGGACAACCTATTGCTTCAGAAGCATTGATTGATCGTTATATGGCTTTACCAATAAAAAAAGCAACTGAATTAGTTGTTGATGGAAGATTTTTAATTGAGCATGGGATGCAACCTGGGGCTAAGTTGGGCAAAACTTTGAACCGAATTCGTGAATTAGTTGTTTCAAGTGAAATTGATAATAATCAAGAAGCAATTGAAAAGTATTTAGGTACAATTGAATAAAAAGAAAAAATGTAGCAGTTTTTTCACTGCTACATTTTTTTAAACATAAATTAAAACAGAAAAATACATTAAAATTGACCCCAGCATAACGAATAGGTGCCAAATAGTGTGAATAAACGGCACATTACGTATGCTGAATAGAATGGCACCAATAGTATAAGCAATACCACCACTGACTAATAGCCAAAATCCGGTGGGACTTAAGCGAACATATAAATAAGAACCTGATAAAATGACTAACCAGCCCATTGCAACGTAGAGAATTGTATCAAGAATGACGTGTTTACCACGATTAAAAATGTAGTAAATAATGCCAAAAATGGTTAATCCCCAAATTAGTCCAAATAAAGTCCATCCCCAAGCACCACCAATTGCTACAAGTGAATAGGGCGTGTAAGATCCCGCGATTAATAAAAAAATTGAAGAATGATCAAAAATTTGAAACAATTTTTTTGCACGGGTAAATACTAAACTATGATATAGTGTTGAAAATAAATAAAGTAATACTAAGCATGAACCGTAAATGGTAAAGGTGACAATTCGCATCGGACTTCCTGTATGAGCTGCCCGTACGATTAGGACTACTAGACCGGCAACCGCGAGTCCAAAGCCAATTCCATGTGTAATAGCACTAAAAATATTATCTAAAAGGTAATATCTTTTAGATCGTTGTTCTGGCTCTTGCCAAAGCTTAATAGCTTTCATAAAGTGTAATCAATCCTTTTTTCTTCTAATCTTTTTTTGATACAATACATTATATGCGTTGCTCACATTTTATCATAAATTGAGTAAACAAATTAGAATTGAAGGCGAAATACATTGTCGAAGATAAAAGTTATGACGGACTCTTCCGTCCAATTAACCCCAGAAGAAGTTAAAAACTATGATATTACTGTTGTTCCGTTGACGATTACCATCGATGGTAAATCATACGTGGACGGTGTTGATATTACTAGAAGCGATTTTGTTAAGAAAATGAATGAAGCTGAAGGTCTGCCTAAGACTAGTCAGCCACCAATTGGCCGATTTGTTGATGTGATAAAGAAATTGACTGCTGATGGTAGCCAAGTAATTGGCATCTTTTTAGCTAAAGCTCTTAGTGGAACAATTGATGCAGCTCGTCAAGCTGCGGAAATTGCTGGTCAAAGTGATAATATCACTATTATTGATTCAGAATTAACAGACAGAGCAGAAGGTTTTCAAGTGTTAGCAGCTGCTAAAGATGCTCAAGCTGGTAAAAGCATGGCAAAGATTGTTGCTCATGTTGAAAAGATTAGAGCCAATCAGAAATTGGAAATGATGGTAGTTAATTTAAAGAACTTGATTAAGGGTGGACGTTTAGGTGCTCTCTCCGGTCGAATTGCTACCATGCTTAATATTAGAATTGTGCTTCAAATGCCCCATGGCAATTTGATAGTAGCGAAGAAGGGGCGAGGAAAGAAATTTACTCGTGCCTTTGATGAACGTGTTTTAAAAGAAATTGCAGAAAATAAAGATCGCATCAAAGAAGTAGGCATTTCGTATGTTGATACTCCAGAACCAATGGCAGAATTGGCTGATAAAATTCGCGCAATTAATCCTGAAATTAATGTTTTGGTAGCAGAGACTAGTCCAATTATCGCAACCCATGCTGGTAATGGAGCTTATGCGATCTTATATCATGTGGAGTAATTATGGCTTATCGAGAGAGTTTTTATCGCTATTTAATGACACAAAGAGATGCAGATTCAACTGATGAAGTAGCTCAATTTGCAAATAATGCACAGCATGACTTAACTTTTCCTAAACAAGAGCAAAATTATGAAGAATTGTCAGATTATTTAGAATTAAATGCTAGTTATTTGCCAAGTATGTCAATTTTTGATCGTGCTTATCAAATGTATGAAGATAAGATGATGTATTAAGTCCCAGCCTGCTAGTTGCCTGGGCTTTTTTATTAAATATGAAGAAATAAGATAGATGTTATTAAAAAAGAAAGAGGAGAGATAGTATGGCAACGATTCAATGGTATCCAGGGCATATGAATAAGGCTCGTAATCAACTAGAGGACAAATTGGGTTTAATTGATGTTTTGGTGGAAGTACTTGATGCCCGAATTCCACAAGCCTCAAGAAATCCCATGATTGAAGAATTAGTAGGTAATAAACCACATATTATCATTTTAAACAAAGCTGATTTAGCTGATCCTGTTTTAACTAAAAAATGGGCAGCAGAATTAAGTGGCGATAACAAATATGTCTTAGCACTTGATTCATTGCACAATACTAATATGCAAAAATTAATTTCTTTAGTAAAAAAAGCAGCGGCAGCTAAAACAGAAAAGTTAGAGGCACGAGGTGCATCAAACCCCACAATCAGGATTGCATTAGCAGGTATTCCTAATTGTGGTAAGTCAACAGTAATTAATCGTTTAGTTGGTCGAAATGTTGCAGAAGTAGGTAATAAACCAGGGGTTACTAAAGGACAGAGATGGTTAAAAACAAGTGCTAATATTCAAGTTCTTGATACACCGGGAATTTTATGGCCTAAATTTTCTGATCAAGAAGTTGGCTATAAACTAGCTGCTTTTGGCGCAATTAAAGATAGCGTTTTTCATGCAGATGATGTTGCATTATTTGTTTTGGAAAACTTACGCAAATTTTATGGCAAAGATTTACTTAAATTTTCTAAATTATCGGAGCAGCAAATTATGGATTTAGTCGATCCTGATTTACTCTTAACAATGACAGAGAAGTATGGCATGCGTGATGATTATGATCGTTTCTCATTGTTCATGTTGCAAAAATTGCGCAAGGGTGCGATTGGAAGGATTACATTAGATAGACCATGACAATTAAAGAGATAAGAGAACTGCTAAAAAAAGATATTACTGAAGAAGAACTTAAATCTTTAGAAGCTGATCCAAGAGCAGGTGTCCAAAAACTATTGGCCAGTTATCGCAAGCGTCAGGCAAAATTATTAGCTAAAAAAGAAGATTTTATGCACCGCTTTAGCTATGAAAGCAAGTTTTGGCAAAAGGGTCAATTGGTAGCCGGAGTAGATGAAGTTGGGCGAGGACCACTAGCTGGCCCGGTAGTAACGGCTGCGGTAGTGATTGACCAGAATTTTGATTTATTAGAAGTAAATGATTCTAAAAAATTAAGTCCTGAAAAAAGGTTACAACTGTATCCCCAAATATTAGCTAAAGCTGTTAGTGTAGGCATTGGAGTTAAAAATACTGCGATAATTGATCAGATTAATATTTATGAAGCTGACCGACAGGCAATGGCTCAAGCAGTACAGGAACTTGATGTTAAGCCAGATGCCCTTTTAGTTGACGCAATGGATGTTCCAATCGATTTGCCACAAGTTAAACTAATTAAAGGGGATGCTAAATCGAATTCAATTGCTGCGGCTTCAATTGTAGCTAAGGTTTTTCGAGACAAATTAATGGACAACTATGGTGAGCTGTATCCTCAATATGGTTTTCACCATAATGCAGGTTACGGTACTAAAGATCACATCGATGCATTGAAAAAATATGGTCCAACTCCGATTCATCGTAAGACTTTTGCTCCAGTTAGTGATTTTTTTAAATAAATTTCAATTTATAAAAAATAATGGCTACTTTTTGCGTAATAAATAGTGGAGGCTTTTTTATGAAAAAAACAGAATTTCTACTAAAATTAAAATTGCAAAAAGGAATAGGCTATGTAAAATTACTAACAATTGCCAATCAGTTGACTGATGAAACGGAAATTGAATTTGAAGAGCTAGAGCAAGTTGAATTAACTGATGAACTAAATGAAGCATGTTACCGCGCTTTTCAAGATGAAAATTTAGATCGCTTAGTCCAACAAATATCTCAACAATGTAACGTAATTAGCTTTTTTGATGAAGCTTACCCCGAAAAATTACGACAAATTTATCGTCCGCCATTAGTACTATTTACTCGAGGCGATATTTCTTTACTGCAAAAAGAAATTATTACAATTGTTGGCTCTCGTTATCCAACTAAGTATAGTCAAGACGTAATCAATCGTTTGGTACCTAATATAGTTCAAGCAGGCCAGGTTGTAGCAAGTGGTTTGGCTAAGGGAGTTGACGCTCTAGCCCATAAAGCTGCTCTATTTAACCAAGGAAAAACGATTGCTGTTATTGGAAACGGATTAAATTTTTCATATCCAGTGCAAAATTTTGCTCTGCAAGAAGAAATTATTCAAAAGGGTTTATTAGTAAGTGAATATTTACCTGATACACCACCACGTCCGTATAGATTTCCAGAACGTAACCGTATCTTGGCGGGATTGAGCCAAGGTGTAATTGTTACTGAAGCTAAGGAAAAATCTGGTTCATTAATTACCACTAGCTTAGCCCTACAAGAAAATCGTGACATTTATGCAGTTCCAGGACCAATTACTAATGCTTTATCCGCAGGACCTAATCAATTAATCGAAGCAGGAGCTACACCAATCGTTGATTTTAAATTTAACAAGATAAAGATTTGACAATTTAGAAACTATTGGTTATTTTTGGACTGTACCCATAAAATAATAAATTAAGGAGGCATCTAATGCCTACTAAAGCAAAAAGTAAAACAACTAAAAAGCGAAAAAAGATATTAGTCATTGTGGAATCCCCTGCAAAGGCTAAGACGATTGAAAAATATTTAGGAAGAAATTATCATGTGATTGCTTCAAAAGGGCATATCCGTGATTTGCCTAAGTCACAAATGGGAATTGACTTTGAAGATGATTATAAGCCAAAGTATATTTCTATTCGTGGCAAAGGCGATACCATTAAAGAGTTAAAGAGTGAGGCCAAAAAGGCTAAAGACGTATATTTGGCATCTGACCCCGATCGTGAAGGAGAAGCTATTGCTTGGCATGTGGCTCATGCTTTAAATCTTGATGAAAAAGCTAAAAACCGCGTAACTTTTAATGAAGTTACTAAAGATGCGGTTAAAGAAAGTTTTAAGCATCCACGAACGATTGATATGGACACAGTTGACGCTCAGCAGGCACGACGTGTCCTTGATCGAATAGTTGGTTACTCGCTTTCGCCAATTCTTTGGGCTAAAGTTAAAAAAGGTTTGTCAGCAGGACGTGTGCAATCAGTTGCCTTAAAGTTAGTGATTGATCGTGAAAAAGAAATAAAGAACTTTAAACCTAAAGAATATTGGTCAATTGATGCAAAATTTGCTAAAGGAAAAGAAACTTTTAAGTCTGCTTTTTATGGCATTGATGGTAAAAAGAAAGAATTACCTAATATTGATGCGGTTAAAGAAGTTTTAGCAAAAATAGATAAAAAGAAGAATTTTGAAGTTGAAAAAGTTGTTGCTCGCCAACGTCGCCGTCAACCAGCAGCTCCGTTTACTACTTCAACAATGCAACAAGAAGCTAACAAGCGTTTAGGCTATCGTACTCGTAGAACAATGAGTATCGCACAACAACTATATGAAGGAATCTCTTTAGGTAAGCAAGGTACAGTAGGTTTAATTACTTACATGAGAACTGATTCCAAGAGAACATCACCAGTTGCTCAACAAGAAGCTTCTAAGTTTTTGCATGAAAAATACGGAGCAGAATTTGCAGCTAAAAGTCAACGCCACTTTAAGAATCAAGAAGATGCGCAGGATGCCCATGAAGCGATTCGTCCAACATCTGTTTATCGTACACCTGAATCATTAAAGAGTGTTTTAACTACAGAGCAATATCGTTTATATAAGCTAATCTGGTCACGCTTTTTAGCTAGTGAAATGACGCCAGCTGTTTATGATACAGTTCGGGCAGATATTGCGCAGAATGGTGTGATTTTTAGAACTACTGGCTCTAAGTTGAAATTTGCTGGTTTTACTAAGGTTTATGACAATCAACAAGAAAAGAGTATCGATTTACCTGATCTTGAAGAAGGCGATAAGGTCAAGTTAACTAAATCTGATAATAAGCAACACTTTACTTTGCCACCGGCACGTTATACTGAAGCTTCCTTAGTACATGCTTTGGAAGAAAACGGTGTTGGTCGTCCTTCAACTTATGCACCAACGATTGATACGATTCAGCGACGCTATTATGTTAAACTTGATGGCCGCTCAATTGTACCAACTGAGTTGGGCGAAATCGTTGATGGTTTAATTGAGAGCTTCTTCCCAGATATTACGGATGTTGACTATACTGCTCGTCTTGAAAGTGAGCTAGATGAAGTTGAAGATGGTAAAAAGGATTGGGTTCATGTTGTTGATGAATACTACCAACCATTTAAGAAAGAATTGAACAAAGCAGACAGTGAAATTGAAAAGGTTCAAATCAAGGATGAACCTGCTGGCTTCAATTGTGATATTTGTGGTGCACCGATGGTCATTAAAATGGGACGCTATGGCAAGTTCTATGCTTGTTCACGTTTCCCAGATTGTCGTAACACCAAGCCAATTGTTAAAGAAATTGGTGTGATTTGCCCTAAGTGTGGTAAGGGACAAGTAGTAGAAAAGAAGTCACGTAGAAATCGCAAGTTCTATGGTTGCTCACGCTATCCAGAATGTGATTTTGTATCCTGGGATAAGCCGGTTGGCAGAAAGTGTCCTAATGATGGTCATTTTTTGGTGGAAAAACATTCAAAGAAGGGCCCTGTTATCCTTTGTCCAAATGGCGATTATCGTGAAGATAATGAAAATGAAAAAAGTAATTAAAAATAGAAATTGTAGGTGAAGAAATGCCAGAAAACGTAACTGTAATTGGTGCAGGACTTGCTGGTAGTGAAGCTACATGGCAACTAGCTAAGCGTGGAATTCACGTAGATCTTTATGAAATGCGACCTAAAAAAGAAACACCAGCTCATGAGACTGGTGAATTTGCAGAGCTGGTCTGTACTAATTCAATGAGATCAAATCAGTTGTCTAATGCGGTAGGTCTTTTAAAGGAAGAAATGCGGCATTTAGATTCGTTAATTATGAAGGCTGCTGATAAAACTCAGGTACCTGCTGGTGGAGCATTAGCTGTTGATCGTGATAGATTTAGTAAATATGTAACTGACACTTTGCGTGGGTTAGATAATGTAACTGTTCATGAAGAAGAAATTACTGAAGTTCCCAAAGACGGGATTACAATTATTGCCACTGGTCCGTTAACCAGTGATGCTTTAGCGGAACAGATTCAAGAATTTTCTGGAACTGATAGCTTACATTTCTTTGATGCAGCAGCTCCAATTGTAGCAGCTGATTCAATTGATATGGATATTGTTTATAAGAAATCACGTTATGATCGTGGTGAAGCTGCTTACTTGAATTGTCCAATGACTAAGGAACAATATGAAAAGTTTAGTCATGAATTAATTAATGCAGAAACAGCTCAACTGCATGGCTTTGAAAATAACGATGTTTTTGAAGGATGTATGCCAATTGAAGTAATGGCAGCACGGGGTGCTAAGACAATGTTATTTGGGCCACTTAAACCAGTTGGTTTAGAGGATCCGCATACTGGTGAAACTCCTTATGCAGTTGTACAATTACGACAAGATAATGCGGCAGCATCCATGTATAATATTGTTGGATTCCAAACTCACTTAAAATTTGGTGAACAAAAACGAGTATTTTCAATGATTCCAGGGCTGGAGAATGCCCGCTTTGTTCGTTATGGCAAGATGCATCGCAATACTTATATGGCTTCACCAGACGTTTTAACAGCATCATATGAAGCTAAAAAGCGTCCAGGTTTGTTTTTTGCTGGTCAAATGACTGGGGTAGAAGGATATGTAGAAAGTGCTGGAAGTGGATTAGTTGCTGGTATTAATGCATCGCGTGAAGCCTTAGGGGAGGAGACAATTAGTTTCCCTAAGGATACTGCTTTAGGTTCAATGGCTAATTATGTAACTACAACTAGTGCTAAGCATTTCCAACCAATGAATGCTAGTTTTGCACTTTTACCTGCACTAGAAGGTAAAAAGATTCGTAAGAAGCGTGAGCGGCATGAGAAGATTAGTGAACGTGGTCTTGCAAGTTTAGATAAATTTAAAACGGAAGTTTTAGATTAATGTCTCAAAAGCAAAATGAATTAGATCAGTTTTTGTCCTATTTAAAAAATGAACGGCATTACAGTCCTAAAACGGTATTAGCTTATCAAACAGATTTAGCTGAAGCCGAAAAATTCTGGCGTGAAAATGATGGCTTTCCAGGCTGGACTAAAATAAAAGAACGTGATATTCAAATTTATTTGCAATATTTGGCAGAACGTAAACTAGCACGAAGCAGTCAATTACGTAAAATGTCCAGTTTGCATTCCTTTTATCGCTTCTTAACTCGGCGGAAAATTGTAGCAATTGATCCCACTCAGGCAATTACTTTGCGCCGAGGTGAAAAAAAATTGCCACAGTTTTTTTACCAATCTGAATTAAAACAAGTTTTTGAATCATTGAAAGGAAATAAACCGTTAACAATAAGGAATTTAGCTATGTTTAAATTGTTTTATGCAACGGGGATGCGAGTAAGCGAGGTTAGTGATTTAACCTTAAAGCAAATTGATTTTGATTTAAAGACGATTTTAGTTCATGGTAAAGGAAACAAAGATCGATATGTCGCCTTTGACGATGAGACAAAGAAGGCTTTAATTGATTATTTAGACAATGCTCGTCCATTATTGCAAAAAGATAACGATGAGCAACATGTATTCTTAAATAATCAAGGAAAAGGCATTACTAGTCGTGGAATTGAGATGGTAATGCAAAAAACTTTTAATCAAGCGGGAATTAGTGGTAAAGTACATCCACATGAGCTGCGTCATAGTTTTGCAACTGCAATGCTTAATAATGGAGCAGATTTAAGGAGTGTCCAGGAATTATTAGGGCATAGTAGTTTATCTGCTACCCAGATTTATACTCATGTCACGATGGCTCACTTAAAATCAGATTATCAAAAATATTTTCCTCGTAATAAAGAAAGTTGAGGTTTACAATGACAACGATTTGTTCAGTAAGATTTAATGGTAAGACAGCAATCGCCGGTGATGGTCAAGTAACATTAGGTGAAAAAGTGATTGCTAAGGCAACCGCACGTAAGATTCGTCGGATTTATCATGACCGTGTAGTAATTGGCTTTGCTGGTGGCGTGGCTGATGCTGTTAGTCTTCAAGATATGCTTGAAGGCAAGCTTGAAAGCTATTCAGGTGATCTTCGTCGTGCTGCAGTCGAAATGGCCCAAGCATGGAGAAAGGATCCAACTTTACAAAAGTTGAATGCAATGTTAATTGCCTTTGATGATAAGGATTTACTTTTGATTTCAGGAAACGGTGAAGTACTCGAACCTGACGAAAATGTTGTTGCAATTGGTTCAGGCGGTAATTTCGCTCAAGCAGCAGCTATTGCTATGACACGTCATGCTAAAGAAATGAAGGCCGACGAAATTGCACACGAAGCTGTTAAAATTGCTTCAGGAATTGATGTCTTTACTGATGATCAAATTGTTACCGATGAAATTTAGGGAGTAAAGAAAATGGCTATTAAAACCCCAAAAGAAATAGTTAGAATTTTAAATGAATACATTATTGGTCAAGATGAGGCCAAAAAATCAGTAGCGATTGCACTTTATAACCGTTACCGTAGAATGCAATTATCTAAAGAAATGCAACGCGAGGTTACACCTAAGAACTTGTTAATGGCTGGTCCAACTGGTGTTGGTAAGACTGAAATTGCTCGTCGTTTAGCTGATATTGTTGAGGCACCTTTTGTTAAAGTAGAAGCAACAAAGTTTACTGAAGTAGGTTATGTTGGACGCGATGTTGAGTCAATGGTACGTGACTTGGTTTCTGAAGCTGTTCGCATGGAAGAAAAAGACCAGTTTGCCCGTGTTAAAACTCAAGCAACTAAAGAAGCTAATAAGGAATTAGTTCGTTTATTGGCTCCAGCAGAAAAACATGAACGTCGTGAAAATCAAATGCAACAAATGCAAGATATGATGTCCATGCTGATGGGAGAAAATAATCGTGAGGAAGATCATGAAGATGATGTTTCTGATGATGTTCGTAATAAACGGATGGATGTAGCTGAAAAATTAGCTAAAGGTTTGCTAGAAGATCATGAAGTTACTATTGAAGTAGAACAAGCTCCTAAAGCAAATCCAATGAGTGATATGATGGGCCAAATGGGCATGGATATGGGTTCAATGCTCACAGATTTAATGCCTAAGAAGAAGGTTAAGCGTACTTTATCAGTTAAAGATGCGCGTGAGGTCCTAATTCAAGAAGAATCACGTAAGTTAGTTGATTATGATGCTATTTATCAGCATGCAATTGAAAGAAGTCAGAATAACGGGATCATCTTTATTGATGAAATTGATAAGATTATTGCTGGTAATAAACGTAATTCTGGTGAAGTTTCTCGTGAAGGTGTTCAAAGAGACATTTTGCCAATCGTTGAAGGATCAACTGTTAATACAAAATACGGTCCAGTTTCGACCGATCATATTTTGTTTATTGCTGCAGGGGCTTTCGCTGAAAGTAAACCTAGCGATTTGATTCCAGAACTTCAAGGACGTTTTCCAATTCGAGTTGAACTTAATGCATTGACTAAGGATGACTTTGTAAAGATTTTAAAGGATCCACAAAATTCGTTGCTTAAGCAATATATTGCCTTAATGAAGGCTGATGGAATTAAATTAGTCTTTACTCAAGAAGCAGTTGATAAAATTGCTGAAATTGCTTTTGATGTTAACCAAGGAACTGATAATATTGGTGCTCGTCGTCTTTCAACTATTTTGGAAAAGCTTTTAGAAGATGTTCTTTATGAAGGTCCTGATATGGAAATGGGTGAAATTACAGTTACTGAAGCCTATGTAGAGGATAAGTTGGGCGATATTATTATGAATAAGGACTTAACCAAGTTTATTCTTTAATTGATCAAAAAATCACTAAAAAGGTATCCAAATTAAGATTTGGATGCCTTTTTATTTTTATTTTATTCTGATTTATTAGTGTATTAATGTTAAAATATAAGTAATTAAGCGATTACATTATGATTTTTATATTGTTTGATATGTAGAGGAAAAATTAGTTATGGATTACACAATCAAGAATAATATGATCGAGGTAGTGATCTCTGATCATGGTGCTGAAGTTCAAAGCGTAAAAGGTCGCCATACTGGTGAAGAATATATGTGGCAAGCTGATCCTGAAGTTTGGGGAAGGCATGCTCCTGTACTTTTTCCAATTGTAGGTCGCCTCAAGAACGATGAATATAAGTATCATGGAAAAACTTACCACATGAGTCAACATGGTTTTGCTCGAGACTACAAATTTGAAGTGGAAAATCATACACAAGAAAGTATCACTTTTTTATTGAAGGATAATGAAGAGACTCGCAAAGTTTACCCATTTAAATTTGAATTTAGAGTTAACTATAATTTGATGAATAATTTATTGGAAGAAAATTTTAGCGTAGTTAATAAATCTGACGAAACGATGATTTTTGGTGTAGGCGGACATCCAGGTTTTAATTTGCCGGTAAATAATGGTGAAAAGAAAGAAGATTATTACTTTGATATGCATCCATCAATAGCGCGGGTTCAGATTCCATTGAAAGGTGCATATCTTGATTGGAATAATCGTTCACTGGCTTCTACTGATAGTTTTATCGGTTTAAGTGATAATCTATTTAAAGATGATGCTTTAATTTATGAATTACATGGACATGATAATAAAGTATCTTTAAGAACTGATCAAAGTAAGTTTCATATTAATGTTTGGACTAGAAATGCACCTTATGTAGGCATTTGGTCACAGTATCCTAAGACTGCCAATTATGTATGTATTGAACCTTGGTGGGGGATTGCCGATCGCGAAGATGCTGATGGTGAATTAGAGCACAAATATGGTATGAATCATTTAGAACCAGGAAAAGAGTTCCAAGCAGGCTTTAGTATTACTTATCATTCTGCTTCTGATCCTGAAGATATTGAATAAAATTATTTCTTAGCACTTGTGCAAAATCAAGTGCGTTTTTTGTCTTCAAAATTTGGTCATAGATTGCAGTAATTTTACAAAAGTATAAGTCTCATTAACGCTATTTAGCTTTATATCAAGGATACAGGCAACGAACCTATTCTTTTAATCTTTCAAAAAAATACTTTCTACGTAAAAAATACGTAAAAAAGTATTTTTTATTCAATATTTAAGTTATTGACCGCATTTTTAATGTTGCTTTTTTGCTTTTGAGTAATATGCGTGTAAATATTTAGTGCTGTTGTTACTCTAGCATGTCCTAAAATGTATTGTACATCCTTAGGGGTTATTTTGTCACTGCCTTCATAAAGTAGTGTAGCTAGACTATGACGGAAGCCGTGAGCGGTTATCTTTCTTAAATTGGGGTTGAAGTGATAAATGCTCTTCATCCATTCCGACACTGCTGGCGAATTAAAAAAGCTACCGTTTTTTGTGTGGAAAATATAATCATTGTCTCCGTTAAAAAATGACTGCTTTTTTCTGTATTCTTTTAAAACGTAACTCAATTTCTTTGATAAAGTTAATTCTCTTTTTCCAGAATATGTTTTAGGCTCATTGATTACTTTTTTATTTTGCAAATCGTGAGCTACCGTGTGATCTATATGTACAATTTGTTTATCAAAATCAATATTTTTCCATTTTAAAGCTAATGCTTCACCGCGCCTTAACCCTAAATTTCCCAAAGTTACAAAGAAAGCATAGTAACTATAATTATGTTTCTTGGCGGCATTTAAAAATTCTTTTAATTCATCTAAATCGTAATAATTTTTCTTTGGGCGGTCACTTTTTTTGGATGATTTAGCAGGAACAACAATTTTATTAAATGGATCATCTTCACACCAGCCGCGCAAAATTGCATACTTAATAAGTCTGTGCAATACATTAATTTTAGATTTAAAACCAATATACTTTTTAGCTAAGCTATCAACAAATTTTTGTAAATGCGTGATGTCAATATTAGTTATATATGTGTCACCAAATTCAGGCTCGATGTGTTTTTCCCAACAGCATTTGATGTTATATAAGGTTGAGCCCCTAACGCTATTTTTTTTGATAGAAAACCAAACATCATAAACTTCTTGAACCGTTTTTCTGCTTAATTCAGCTTTACGGTTATCTGCAACCTTCTTAGCCCCTTCAGCTTTTAACTTAATTTTGGCTTGCTCAGCTTCCTTATAACTGTCAAAGCCTTGTCTAGTAGGCTTAATAGCTTTACCAGTTTCTGGATTGATACCGATGTAGGTTTTGAAACCGTATTTGGTTTTACCTGATTTTAATTTGTAATCGTAAATTTCAGGGTCTTTTTTTCTAGGCATTGTTCTAGTCCTTTCTAAACTAACGTTCTTTTAAAATGTACAAATTAACCCGTCCGCTCGATAGAGTGGGCGGGTATTTTTGCGTTTATTGGGCATCTTCATTTCTACCAGAGTAAAGTGAAAAAGTTGATACCCAATCTTTCTCGGCTGGATTGAAGCTTACCCAATACCACTTTTTATGTGCTGGTGAATAAAGATTGTACGTTTCATCATTCCGTAGTAACGCATCATCACTGCTTTGCTTGTCATTGCCATACTTCAAACTTCTATCTTGCAATAGCTTTTCAATAATTGATTGACAGCTTACAGCATTTTCATAATCAGGCTTAACCATATACTTAATAGCAGTAACTTCGCCATCATAAGCAAAAATATGAACTTTCTTATCATTTTTTGCTGTCCAAAAGTTCTCACCTTTAGTAGCTAAATTTTTATTAAGCTTTTGACCTGGCAAATTTTGGCTTTCTGCGTTTTCACGGTCTTCAACAGTGCGCTTGTATTCCTTTCGCATTTCTTTATCACTGGCTAGGCGGTGGGTTTTAGGGCTGCTAGGCTTAGCTCTATACGTATTAGGATTAGTTAAGTCAGCAATGCTACCAACTACTAAAACAATTGCAATTAAGTAAATCCACCATCGCTTGTGCCATGGCTTTTTTATTTTTTCAGGATGTTCTTTTGCTAAAGTTGAGTTTGCGTTAATTTTATCAATCCAAAACATGGCTGGAATTAAGCCCAGCCCAATTATCAAAAGTATAATGTTTTCTTGCATAGTCATTCCTCGAGTAGTGCGTACTTATGTATTTCTTCTTGCACTTGAAAATAATCAGTTGTACCAAGAGCCTTAGCAATGCTTAACCAATTAACACTGTCTAAATCATTTCCTAGTGCAAAATATTGTTTGATTTTTTCATGAATCCAGAAAACGTTAGCTCCATGCTCGCTTTGAGTATGAACACAATCATCATTTTTATAGTTTCCTTGTATGTTCTTGTCATTTAAAGCATGTCCTAATTCATGTAAAATCACATTTTCGGCTTTTTCATCGCTAAATTTTGAGTTAACGATCATCACATTAGGCTTGTCGTCTTTGCCAGGGACAAACAAGCCAGGGCAGTGCAAGGGAGCAAACTCTAATCTAATGTTTAACTCTTTGAGTAGTTTCTTAACTTTGGTATCCATAACGACGCACCTTATTTTTCGTTATAAATCCTTTTCAATATGCTTCTAACCAATTCTTTGTCGTGTTCGTCCATTTGCTTGCCGTCAAAGAACCTTGCATCATCTATCATGTCGTCCAAGTCATCTTTTTCAGTTGCATTTGATGAACTAATACTTAAATCCAAAAGAATATCGGAAGAAATATCTAAGGCTTGGCAAATCTTTTTAATAGTAGCGATGTCTGGTTCTGCTATGCCATACTCCCAATTGGCATAAGTAGATAATCCAACGCCAACGTATTTAGCAAGTTTAGTTTTGCTCCAGCCGCGCCGCTCTCTTTCGTACTTTAACTTGTCACTAAATTCAGTCATTTTACAACCTCCTATTTTCTTGTATTTATAAATCTAATTATAAGTTAAATACAAAAAAATAGTACTTTTCTATTAAAAACTTGTAGAAAAGTGTTGTAATTTTAAATATTTGTAGTATTATAAAACATGTAAGGAGTTACAAATAACTTGTAGCTTTTAAAAAGTAGGAGGTGAAGAAATGACACAATTTACTAAGCCAAATTCGTCAGAGATTTTGAAAGAATATCTTGCTAATCATGGCATTAAAAGCAAGTACTTAGCTAAGAAGATGGGTATTACACCGACAAATCTAAGCTACTACTTAAATGGACATGGCAAGTTTACCGTTGACTTTGCTTTTGCTGTGAGCAGTGCATTAGAAATTTCACCTGAAATTTTTTTAGATAAAAGTTACAAAAAATTAGTAACTAATAAAAAGAAGGTGGCAAAATAATGGAACTTCTTAACTTAGAACTACTTCAAAGAATGATTAAAAAGATTGTTCGTGAGGTAGTAAGAGAAGAGTTGAAAAAGCGCGGCAATGTGATTGATCAAAAAATGTTCAACCGCAAAGAAGCTGCTAAGTATTTAGGCTTTAGCGGTGGAACACTTGATAAAGCTGTTAGGTTAGGAAAGCTTGACCCAACATTTCCATTTGGCGATGAAGGAAACAAGTATTACTTGCGTGAAGACTTAGATCAGTTTGCGGAGGAATCCAAGCGAAGGTATTTAGAAAAGGCGATTTAAATGACAGTAATTACAAATAAAAAGGTTTACGAAATCGTCAAAGAATTTGGCGTGTTTGACGACAAACCGGATCAATTCAACATTACCAGCGATGAAGATTATAGATTTTATCTCTGGCTAGATAACGGTTCACTAGTAGCTTTTGAACCAGGTTATAAAGGTCTGCAAGACTTGCTAAGTGAAGTGATGGTTAGGTTCTTTGAAAACCGTGAGAAGTCGGAAAAGACAACAGAACTAGTTAATGCGGTTCGTAGGTCAGTAATTGATTATTGCATTGAAAACGGTAAGCAAGTTCAAAGGGAGAAAGCAAAATGAGCAAAGAATACGAAAGAGAGTACGGCAGAACTAAGTTAGATCACGTTTTAAGTCATATGACTAAAGCATTTGGCAAGTTTCTAGAATTCTTAGCAATTCTATTTTTACCATTTGCAATCGTTGAACAGGTTTGCATTTACGGTACAACGCACCCCGACCAAATCATTTCACTGTTACTGGTTTTGATGATCTTTTTAACAGCATTGGCAGTACGTGCCGTAAAGAAGCTTAGAAAGTAGGTGAAAACAATGAATGATGTTGAAAAGTTTGGCAAACGACTTAAAAGGTTTAGAAAAAACAAGCACTACACACAAGAGCGTTTAGGTAGAGAAGTTTATGTAAGTGACACAACCATTGGACGTTACGAGCGTGGCATCTTAATGCCCGATAAGAGAATGGTTTACGAACTAGCACAAGTACTATGCGTAACTCCTGATCGATTATTAGGCTTAGAGAGCAAGGAGGACTAATGAAATTATGGAACGAAATAATCAACAAATTGTATCAGGTGGATCAGCCTTACAGCTTAGACCAGACCAATACAGTGTTCTTGCTAATAGTAATGCTATCAGCACTACTCACGGGTGCTTTTCTGAATTAACTAAGGAAATTAAGCGGGCACTTGGCTTGACAAAGCAAAAAGCCCTTTACTGCTAGCACAGCAAAGAGCTTGAAACTGAAATATTAAAAATAGTTGCAGGTCAAGTCGACCGACTTAACAAGCGTTTTGATATGTTGATTAAGGAGATTATACCGCAATGGAACAATTAAATTCAAGTCAAATTAAAGAAGCTAAGTATATTTACAATAGCGAAAGCTTGCATGACTTAGCTGATGAAGAACCAAATGCCATCTTGTTTTGGGATGGTGATGAACAAGCATTAATTACTAAGTATGTTGATGACTTTGATAATGCTTATAAAACCGCAATGGATTTCTTCACTTACAAACTTAAACGCGACTATAAAGACAATCTAAACGAATTTGCCAAAATGCTGGGCTATGGACTAGGCGCCAAGGCGTTTTCGATGGCTGATTTTTTGATGGATTGGAATGACTACAGTGAAGATTCATTGAAAG
This sequence comes from uncultured Lactobacillus sp., assembly GCF_947367125.1. GTDB lineage: Bacteria > Bacillota > Bacilli > Lactobacillales > Lactobacillaceae > Lactobacillus. The sequence continues at coordinate 2,600 of NZ_CANBCQ010000038.1, read as the reverse complement.
AAATCGTTCGCGATGACTTTAATGGGGACTACTTGGAGGACGTTTATAATGGCTGAGAATAATGAATTAATCCAATTTAATGGTATTGAATATCCAGTAAGTTATAAGCCTGCAGAGATCATTTTTCCAAAGTACGGAGAAATGAAAGAGAACATCATCAAGGTTCATGATGAATTTGCACATTGGACAGTAACACCACAAAACATCAAATCTTCAAAAGAGGTTAGAAAGAACCTTAATCTGCTTAAAAGAACAATCAATTCTCAAAGAATTGCGATTACTAGTGGTATTCAGCGGCCTGCAAAGATGTTTAAAGCACAAATTGATGATTTAATTGCAATCATTGATGAAACAAACAAGAATATTGATTCACAGCTTAAACAGTATGACGACAAGTTGCGGCAAGACAAGCATGAACAGCATGTCAAGTTTATTAAAAAAGCGTGTGAAGATGCTGACGTTGATCCTAGTAAGATTAAATACAATGCTAGCTGGGATAACAAAACTTACAGCAACCCTAGATTTGAAGCTGAAGTATATGAGCAAGTTGAAATCTTACACAGGAACAAGCAACAGCTTGAGACAAACAAGCGAATCATCGTTAACAAAGCCAATGAATTGGGCATCCCGTTTGCCCATTACTTCGAGCAACTGCAAAGAGAAGTCCCACTTGATGAAATTCTCAACGACATGCAAGCAGAAAAAGATGAACTGATTGAAATTGCTAAAAAGCAAAAAGAAACAAAAAAGCAAGAGCAAGCTGACCTAGTTAAGCATGGCGATAAGGCGATTGACCCTCAAACAGGCGAAGTTAAGGACAAGACTTATACTTTCAGTCTCGAATTTCAAAACGTTACTAAGTACCAAGTCGATCAATTGAACAGCTTCTTAAAAGACTGGGGAATTAAAGCGAGGAGAATTAAATAATGACTACAAAAGAACAAGGGTTTAGTGATTTTATTGAGCCAAATCAAGAATTAATTAAGAATTTTGACATCAAAAAGTATAAGAAAACGGGCAATGAACCAAAACTAAAAATTCTTACTTATACGAATGAACAGCAGAATCGAAAAGATAAAGCTTCATGGGCTATGCATTTAGCAATGGTCAAGATGGCTATTGTGCAGCCAAAAAAGACACACGAAGTTGAAGTTCGAGGAACCACTCAAAACGGCAAGCCTTATCACTACACTTACAAATATGCTGATTTAGCTGATGTTGATAAGTCAATTATGGACGCTATTAAAGCTACTAAGCAAGATGGTAAGCCAGTGTTGACTTACTACTTCGATATTGACAACGGTGCCGAAGGCGTAACTATTGAAACCGTAATCGTTGATGCGACAACAGGTTACAGCATACGAACCAATAAAGTTTGGTTCAAAAATGTTAACGTTGGTAACGCACAAGCAACAGCAAGCCTGATCAGTTATGGAAAAAGGTATTCACTTTCAGCCGCATTTGGGATTGCAAGCGAAGATGACGACGATGCGCAAGCCCAGAAAATGAATCAATCACAAGTAGTTGATGAAAATGCTATCAAAATAATTTTTGAGGATTACGTTAATAATCACTCAATTAAGGCTAAAAACTGGATTAAGGGTAAGCATGATAAGGCAACAGGCGACTATATAAGACAGTTGCTTGGTGATTACGAGCTTAACCATCATTTAGATAAAACCAAGCAAAAAGCGATTGACCGCCGAAAAGAAAAAGACCGGCAGGTTAAAGAAGCGGTCAAAAAGATAAAGAAACCTAAATCAGAAGACGAGGTAATCAAGGACATTGTAGATAAGCCTAAAGTAGATAAACCTAAAAAAGATCCATTTTCTGATAAAAAAGAAGACGCTTCAATGAGTGACAAGCAACAAAGCTTATTTGATGACATTCTAAGTGATTAGCATGACCGCTAAAAAAAGAAAAACAAGCGAAAACAATCGCAAGTTCAAAGGCGTTTGGATTCCCGCTGAGTATTGGCTTGATGAAAATTTAACGATTATGGAAGTCGTCCTAATTACTGAAATCGATAGTTTAGACGGCGAAAATGGTTGCTTTGCAAGTAATAAACATTTTGCGGATTTTCTTGGAGTAACCTCGGGGCGAGCGTCCCAATTGATTACAGACTTAAAGGAAAAAGGATACATCCAAGCTACTTATACGACTAACAATAATGTTACTCAACGAGTTATTAGGGTAGTTAATAAATTAAATACCCCCGTTAAAAAATTAAATAGGGGTATTAAGAATACTAAAGGGGTATTTAAAAAATGTGTAACTAGTAATACATCTAGTAATACATCTAATAGTAATACAGATAGTAATTCTTCTTCTGGACGAAGAAGAGAAGAAGACCCAGAACGTGAACAAATTTATAAACAATTTTTCCAAATTGCAAGAATGAATGACAAGATGAAGCAAAAGGCTACTAATCCAACCTATGACGAAATTAAGCAACTAAGAAGCTTGCTTTATCGAATTAACATTGACACCCTAAATGCCGTTGTCAGCAAGTTTGACATGAAAATGCAATGGAACATGATTAATGATCCGTTTGCCTATTTGCTGAAAATGCTTCGTGATGGTGTAGCAATTGACAAAAA
>NZ_CANBCQ010000037.1 GCF_947367125.1 uncultured Lactobacillus sp. | reverse complement strand
GAACTCCTTTTTCTAATGTTTAAAGAAATAAATTTAAGGAATCATTCATCCTTACACAAACTATTTTACAGTCTCAATAAAAAAGTGATTTTAATTATGTCGGAGCAAAAATCAGCTTTTTTTAAACATCTTGTAAAATATACTAATTTGATGGGTGAAAAAGAGGAACATCATCAAGCAAAAATGTTATTAAAATCAGCATTAACTGCAGCTGGTTTTAAAGCAGAAGTTGAAATTCCGTTGGCAGAAGGACAATTGCGGGCTGATGTACTAGCTTCAGCTAAATTGGCATTTGAAGTTCAATGTGCACCGTTGAGCCAGCAAGAGTTTAATCATCGGCACCGCCTTTATCAAAAAATCGGTGTAAAAGATATTTGGATTGTGGGTCAACGTCATTATTTAAAACGACGGTTAAAGCAGAGGCAGTTAATCTTTTTTCGGAAAAATAAAATTTGGGGCAATTATTATTTAGAAATTAACCCAAGCAAAAATTGTTTTTATTTGAAATACAATGTTTTACAAGAGCCGTTAACTAATAAGATCGTGTATCAAAGTGAATTATTTTTGCTCGATGAATTAGGAATTAAAAGCTTTTGGCAGTATAAGCCGGTTAAAAAATCATATCCGTTAAATATTACTGCTCAAAAACTATATTTACGGCGGCAAATTACGCAAAAAACTAAGTTAGGATTACGTATTGGTAAAATGCTTTATGAACGCAAATTGACAATTGACGATTTACCAGATGCAGTTTTTACTGTTTGGCGTAATCCTGGTGAAGATGATAAAGTAAGTGAATTTTTGCAAAAAAAAGCGCCTTATTAGATAAGGCGCAAATGATTTTTCTCAGATAGACAATTTGGAATGCATTCTTGGCAATCTGGAAGCATTAGATTAATTAGATCACACTGGTTAATTGGTCCTTCCAGTAATACGCCATTTTGTTCATTATCTTCATTGAAGATAACAGTAGTAGGTGTAGCTTTAATGTTCCACTGATTAGCTAATTTTTGATCTTCTTCAATTGAAGTTCGCAAATAATCAGTTTGTTTAATTGCTCGAATATCTTCATCCTTGATGTGCATTTTTTGAGTAATGCGTTGAAGCAAATCAGGAGTGTAGGCTGAGGCATCGTTGCTTAAATTCTTTTGTAATTCATACAAATAGTTGCGAGCTTTTTTGTTGCCATAGGCAAGTTTAATTGCATGGTAATTTTCTAATGCTTCATAAGTAGCTTTAGAAAAGCTACTTATGTCAGATAATTTTTGGGCATCTTTACGTCGACGAATGACATCATCATTGATTAAACAGACATTTGCGATGGGAATATAGTGATAGCAAACGTCAACTCCTAATTCATCAACGGCTTTTCGAATTTGTCTTTCAGTGTCATAACAATAAATCCCTATTGGATTGATGAATAAAAAAATCTCAAACATACTCTCGACCCCTTTAGTAATTTACTACTTTTTTATTTTAGCAAGAAAAAAATGAGTGACAAAAAATATGCTTTATTTTTTATATATTACTTTGAGTGAGCGCTTGCACGAGCGATTTTGCTCTGATTAGTGTTAGCAGCTGTCTGTTTAAAATGATATTTTTGTTCAAGTTGACTCTGAATTTTTTGGATTAAATTAGGATCTGTGTTTTCAATTTCTAATTCCCAATCTTGATAGCCATCAGGGTAAGATGTAGCATCTAGGGTCAATTCACAATTTTGTGGGCCATTTAACAGGATTCTATGAGTTTTACTCCAGGTAAAAAGACGTAGATCCCTTTGTTCAGTAGTAAAGTGTTTATCAAGGTATGTGCCAATATTGCCAGTAAATTTAAATTGCTTTTGTGCTACTAACTTTTGTGCTTGTTCATGAGATAAATTATCATTAATTTCAATCGCTTCATGAAAAATCTTTTGCACTGGGTTTGGATCTGGTACTTTCATCGTTTGTTCTGCGTGAGTAGCGTAAATTCTGATACGCAGACTAATTTGATGCTTTTTTAATAAATTGTCTGCTGTATCAAAATAATAATTTTCTTGAATAAAATCACTTCTAACTGGAAAAGCGCTAGTAATTTGATCATAGACCTTTTTGTTTAAAAGTGTTTTTGCTTCAATTTCTCGATTTTTACTCATCTGTTTTTTCCTCCGAACTGTTTAACTTAATTATATGGTAAAATGAGTTTGTTTGCTTAAGAAAGGAATGTTTTCTCATGGAAATAGATTGGGATAACTTCTTGTGGCCTTATAACGAAGCTGTACGTGAGTTAAAGGTTAAATTTCGTTCTCTTAGACAAGGCTTTTTGACTAAAGGAGAACATTCACCTATCGAATTTGTAATTGGCCGTGTAAAAACTGTAGATTCTATCAAAGAAAAAATGGAACGCCGAGTAATTAGTCCTGACGTCATTGAGACGGATATGCAAGATATTGCAGGAATTAGAATTGTAACTCAGTTTGTTGATGATATTTATAAGGTGGTAGATCTAATTCATGCTCGCGATGACATGGAAGTGGTTGAAGAGCGTGATTATATCCAAAATGCTAAGCCGAGTGGTTATCGTTCATATCATATGGTAATTAACTATATGGTTTACTTACCTGAGGGGCCAAAAAAGCTAATTGCTGAAATTCAAATTAGAACTTTGGCGATGAATTTTTGGGCTACGGTTGAACACACGTTAAATTACAAATATCAGGGTGCTTATCCTGATGATATTTCAGCTAGATTAAAGTCAACGGCTGAAGCAGCTTATAAGTTAGATGAAGAAATGTCGTCTATTAAGGATGAGGTCCAAGAAGCTCAGAAAATTTTTACCAAAAATAAGGGCAAAGAAAAATTATGAAAGTGACAATAGCGCATAATAACTATGATAAAACATTAAAAACAGTAGTGCAGTTAAAAAAGTTGCTTCAGGATAAAGGATTTATTTTTGATGCTAAATATCCTGATGTAGTGATTACTGTCGGTGGTGATGGCACTCTCATCAATGCCTTTCATCGCTATGAAAATCAAGTAGATTCTGTGCGCTTTATTGGAATTCATACAGGTCATTTGGGATTCTATACTGATTGGCGCAACTATAATATTAAAAAAATGGTTGATGCATTAGCAATGACTAAAGGTGAACCAGCTAAGTATCCTTTGCTGGAGATTAAGGTACTAACTGAATCAGGTGAGACCCATTACCATTTAGCTGTTAATGAGTCAGCTGTTAAGCGAGTGTCACATACGCTTGAAGCGGATGTTTATATCAATGATCAATTGTTTGAAAACTTTCGTGGCGATGGCTTGTGTGTTTCAACCCCCACTGGGTCAACGGCTTATGGTAAGTCATTGGGTGGGGCAGTAATTCATCCACGCTTGAAAGCTTTGCAAATGACCGAAATTGCCTCAATCAATAATCGTGTTTTTAGAACTTTGTCTTCACCGATTGTAATTGCACCTGATCAATGGATTACGATCGTTCCTAATGCAGATCACTTTGTGATGACGGTTGATGGAACCAGAATTGATGTGCGAAATGCTAAGAAAATTGAGTATCGTATTTCACGTCATTCTATTCAATTTGATCAATTTGGTCATCATAATTTTTGGTCACGAGTACAAAATTCATTTATTGGGGATAATGATCAGAATGAATAATTTATTTAAATTAACGGTACAAGAAAAAGATCCAAAAAAATTGGGTCCTTTTTTGTTAAAAAATGGTTTTTCTCATCAGGCGTTGAATAATGCTAAGCATCATCATGGAATGATTTTAGTTAACCATAAAAGAAGATATACTAGTTTTAATCTTAAGACTGGTGATGAAGTGCTATTTATCAGTGGTGAAGAGAAGAAAAATGTTTTTTTAAAGCCATCAAGTAAGCCGGTATCAATTGTGTTAGAAACGCCAAATTATCTGGTAGTTAATAAAACAGCTGGAGTATTATCAATTCCTTCGCGGTATGAAGATGATGATGCCGTGGTTAATCGACTATTAGGATATTTTGCCAAAAAGAATGAACATAATTTAAAACCACATGTGGTTACTAGATTAGATCGTGATACTTCGGGTCTGGTTTTAGTAGGAAAAAACTCAATCGCTCATGCTCGTTTTAGCAAAATTAATAAAGCAAAATTTGTAAAAAAATATCATGCCATCGTACATGGCAGTTTTGCTCCTAATCAACTAACTGGTTTAATTGATCAACCGCTTGGCAAAAAAGGGACAAGTGTAAAAAGAGCGGTAATTGAGGGTGGCAAGCCTGCTCAAACTGAATATCAGGTGTTAGATCAAGTTGCAGGAGCCAGTCTGGTTGAACTACGCCTGCTTACTGGTAGAACGCACCAGATTCGCGTACATATGGCTTATTTGGGTCATCCATTGTATGGCGATCCCTTATATGGCGTTCAGGATAATTTCTCGCGTCAAGCTCTAAATTGCTTTTATTTAGATTTTCCTGATCCTTTTGACCAACAAAAACATAAAAAAATTGAGCTTGAAGATCCAGCTGATATGCAAAATTTGTGGCAAACATTAATTAATAAAGAATTCTAAAATTATTAGCTAGAACTTCTAAAAAGCTTGCATACGGTAACCGTTTTCTTTAAAATGAAAGTATAATATTAAAACTATACTTATACAGAAAAGAGGATGCCTTTATGTATTATTCCAATGGTAATTATGAAGCTTTTGCGGATGCTAAAAAGCCAGCAGGCGTGGATAAAAAGTCGGCCTATATTATTGGTAGTGGGCTAGCTGGTTTATCGGCAGCGGTATTTTTAGTTCGTGATGCCCAAATGAAGGGCGAAAGAATCCACATTTTGGAAGAATTACCAGTAGCTGGTGGTTCTCTTGATGGAGCTAAACGTCCTAATGCTGGATTTGTGGTTCGTGGCGGCCGCGAAATGGAAAATCACTTTGAATGTATGTGGGATATGTACAGATCAATTCCAAGTTTGGAGATCCCTGGTGCATCATACTTGGATGAATATTATTGGTTAGATAAAGAGGATCCTAATTCATCAAATTGTCGTTTGATTTATAATCGTGGCGATCGTCTGCCAAGTGATGGTCAATATGGATTAGGCAAATGCGCTAATGAAATTGTTAAGTTGATCATGACGCCAGAAAAAGAAATTCAAGGTGAAACAATTGAAGAATTCTTTAGTGATGATTTCTTCAAAACCAATTTCTGGTCATATTGGTCCACAATGTTTGCCTTTGAAAAATGGCATTCCTTAGCTGAAATGCGTCGTTATGCGATGCGCTTTATTCATCATATTGATGGTTTGCCAGACTTTACGGCATTGAAGTTTAACAAGTATAACCAATATGAATCAATGGTTAAGCCACTTTTGGCATATTTGAAAGATCATGGCGTTCAATTTAAATATAACTGTCACGTTGATAATGTAATTGTTGACCATGAAGGCAAGCAAAAGATTGCCAAGAAGATCGTGATGACTAAGGATGGCAAGCAAAGCGATATTGAGTTGACACCAGATGATCTTGTTTTTGTAACTAATGGTTCGATCACTGAGAGTTCAACTTATGGTAATCAAGATACGCCAGCGCCAATTACTCATGCTAAGGGTTCATCCTGGAAATTATGGGAAAACTTGGCTAAACAAGATCCAGCTTTTGGTCATCCAGATGTCTTCTGTGAAAACTTGCCAGAGCGCAGTTGGTTTGTTTCTGCTACGACTACTTTGAAGAATAAAAAATTGGCACCTTATTTTGAACGTTTAACCAAGCGTAGTCTTTATGATGGCAAAGTCAATACTGGTGGAATTATTACTGTAGTTGACTCTAATTGGGAGCTTAGTTTTACGATTCACCGTCAGCCTCACTTCAAGAGTCAAAAACCAGATGAAATTGTAATCTGGATTTATGCATTGTATTCAGATACTGAAGGTAACTACATTAAGAAGAGAATCGTTGACTGTACTGGTAAAGAAATTGCTGAGGAAATGTTATATCACCTGGGTGTGCCAGAAAGTCAAATTAGTGAGTTGGCTAGTGAAGAAAATATGAATACTGTACCAGTTTATATGCCTTACATCACTAGTTACTTTATGCCGCGTCATGATGGTGATCGTCCGGCTGTTGTTCCTGAAGGTTCGGTTAATATTGCCTTTATTGGTAACTTCGCTGAATCACCGACTAGAGATACGGTCTTTACGACTGAATATTCGGTACGAACAGGAATGGAAGCTGTCTATACTTTGCTTAATGTCGATCGTGGCGTACCTGAAGTTTATGATTCAATCTATGATATTCGTCAACTTCTTCGGGCAATGTACTACATGTTTGATAAGAAGAAATTAGTCGATCAAGAGATGCCATTGCCAGAAAAATTAGCACTTAAAACTGGGATGAAGAAAATCAAAAAGACCTGGATTGAGGAGCTGCTAGAAGAAGCAAATCTGGTTTAAATTAAAGCAATCAAAAAAGCTTGAATTTTCTCAAGCTTTTTTTGTACGTCTTTTGATTAATTTTAAAGCTAACAAAATAGCTAAGGCAAATAAAGCAACTGCAACTACCCAAATTACTGCTTCGATTAAACGCCGCTTGTCCAAGTGGAGAATTGAATCACCACCGTAAGCGTAGAGATAGGCAAAAGGTACTACACCAATGACAATAGGAAAGATTTGTTTTTTACGATTATTTTTATTAATCATAATATTAACGTAACTAACAGTAGCGCTAGGGATGAAAGGAATCAAGTAACCGAGTGTTAGCCCAATCATTGGATACTTTAAGCTGGTTAAAAATTTAAAAATCTTGCTGCTCGTCATTTTTTTCATATCATAAAGTTTTTGCAACAATTCCATTAAAATTAGTTGTCCCAGAATATCACTGATCCAGTTTACTAAAAAACCAATCGCTGGACCATAAAGGATTCCGTTAAGTACACAGAAAATCCCGTTTGATAAACCAGGGATGGCAACGCAAATTGCGTTGAGCAAGAAGAGAAAAGCTAGATCCTCGATTCCGTGACTGCGGACCATGTTAACTAATACTTGCTCATTGTGGTGATCAAAATGAAGGAGTAATTCAATTTCTGGACGGTAATTTAGGTAAAGCTTATATAAGAGCAATAAGCCTAATAAACCACCAAGAATAAAGAGTAATATTCGAATTATTTTTCGTTTCACTTTGTCACCTTCTTATTTTTTGTTTGTATAACTATATTTTACTTTAAATTGTGAGAATAAAAAAGCCATGATGCAGCCTTGCATTACAGCTTATTGAAAAATTTTTATTTAGGAATGTTATTTAGTAAAGATAACTCGCGTACCTTCTGGCACAGGAATATCTTTTTGAATTGGAGTTAAAGCACCGGTACCAGCATTTCTAGTATAGAGGGTAGCGTTGGATGAGTTTTGATTGGCTGCAACTACATAATGTTCAGTTTTATCCCAGTTAAAGTCACGTGGAAAATTACCAAAAGTTGAAACGCGTTGGACCAAGTTTAAAGTGTGATCATCGTTGACCTTAAAGACAGTAATTGAGTTGTGACCTCTGTTAGAATTATAAACGTATTTACCATCTTGACTGATATATAATGCTGCAGCGCCGTTGTGTTCGGTGAAATCAGCAGGAATTGTTTTGTAGGTTGCAATACTTTCAAAATCCCAAATATTTTCATCAAACTTAACTAGATTGATTTGACTGGAAAGCTCGCCAACTACGTAGAAATAGTTACCGTCTTTACTAAAGACAATATGACGGCTACCAAAACCTGCTTCGCATTTATATTGAGCCAAATGTTTTAGGTGGTCATTTTCTAATTTGTAAAAATCAACGGTATCATTACCAAGATCACAACTAACTAAATTACCAGCTGGGGTTTCGTCGAAAAAGTGAGGATGGGGACCATCGACTTGTTCAGGACGGGGACCTAAGGATTCAGCTTGATGAGTAACGGTATCAACTAAGTCGAGCTTACCACCGTCGTTATAACGAAAAACGGATAAAACAGCGGTATGATAATTAGCAGTATAAATTAACTTTTTGTTGTGGTTAATGCCAACATAAGCTGGTGAAGAACCTGGTGTTAAATAGCGATCAACTTCGTTAGCATCTTGGTTACTTAATTGAAAAACACTAATGCCACCTTCATCACCGGCATTGTTAATGGTAAAAATTAAGTCGCCATCTTTTTGAAAATAAGTTGGACCACCAACGCTAATAATATTTTCTGCTTTACCTAAGCGAGCATCTGCTTCTTGACCAGTAAAGGGTAATTCATAAATCCCCTTAGAAGTTTTTTTGGTATAACCTCCGATTAAAACCTTCATGTATGGGCCTCCGTCTCTAAAGAAAATAATTCTAAAGTAAAGTATAGCATGGAAGTAGATTAGGCGCGTAAAAATCCAATTTGTTGTTGGATGAAAATAATCATTGATTTTAAGTTGCTTAAGTTTTTAAGCAGCTTTTCTTATGCTAAAATTATTTTTAAAGAGAGGTAATATTATGAAATGGATTGCAAATATTAAAAAAATTGGTAAAAAAGCTGTCGATAATAAAGATGGCATGGTAATTTTATTTGGTGAAGGCGCTAATAAAGATTTGGAAGACGTTTCTGTTATCCAAAAATTTAGTTCCGATACACCAGTTAGTGGTTTCGTTTTTAAGAAAGGTGACACAATTACTGTTGATGGTCAAACCTATGTTGCTAATTATGTAGGCCCAATGGTAGAAAGCAATATGAAGGCCTTAGGTCACGCAACTTTGTTCTTTAACCGTCCTGTTTCTAAAACTCCACTTGCTAATGCGATTTACTTTGATCCAGATATTGATCAACCATTACCTAACTTTAAAGTTGACGATGACATTGTTTATGAACATATTTAAAGTTTGGGACGAGTAGATGGAAAATAACCAACATAGGGGTGGAACTATCTTAAAAAAATGGTTCCTAGATAATCGTTTTAGTATTGTTTTATTAAATATCCTATTGTTTTTTTTAGTTATTTGGATTTTTAATAAAGTATCTTTTATGCTGAATCCTGCATGGGTTTTCTTTAGTGCAATTTTACCGCCATTATTAGTAGCGGTGATTCAGTACTATGTCATGAATCCTGTTGTTGATTGGTGTGAAAGAAAATTTAAAATACCCCGTGTAGTCACAATTTTGGCCTTATTTATCATCGTGATTGTTGCGTTAATTTGGATTATTAATATTTTGGTTCCTATTGCGCAAAATCAGGTTAATTCATTGATTAAAAATTGGCCTCATATCTGGAATGATGCAGTTAACGCAACCCAGAGTGCCTTGCGTGATCCGCGTTTGTCTGCTTTTAAGGGCAGTATTAAGGGTATGATTAATGATACACAAAGGACTTTATTTAAATCTGGTCAAAATACCATTAATGCAACAATTGGTAATATTTCATCAGCTGTAAGTATCATTACAATGGTGGCAATGACTTTATTGACTGCACCATTTATCCTATTTTTTATGTTGAAGGATGGACATCAACTGCGACCATATATTACTAGATTTGCACCAGAGAGGTGGCAAGCTAGTTTTAGTAAACTGTTGTATGATATTAATTATGCTGTTGCCTCATATGTTCGAGGACAAATTACCGTTGCCTTTTGGGTCGGCGTAATGTTTTCATTGGGCTACATTTTAATTGGTTTGCCCTATGGTTTGGCTTTGGCGATTCTAGCTGGGGTTATGAATTTAATTCCATATTTTGGTACACCGATAGCGATGATTCCGGTAGTTGTAATTTCTATTATGACTTCGGGCTCGATGTTAATTAAAGTTTTGATTGTTTTTGCGATTGAGCAAACCATTGAATCAAGAATTCTGAGTCCTTGGGTAATGGGAAGCAAGATGGAAATGCATCCGATAACTACTATCTTGCTGTTAATTGGTGCTAGTGCCGTTTGGGGCTTATGGGGTGTAATTTTCGGTATTCCAATTTATGCGATCTTGAAGATTATTGTGTCTCGCGTGTACAATTATTATCGAAGAGAATCTAAACTCTTTGAGGAAGATACTGTTTCTTCGACCACGGGGGATGCAGATCATGATGAAACGAATAAATAGTAAATAGTTTTGAAGCGTGGCTTAAAAGCTACGCTTTTTTGATAAGGAGTTTTTGAATGACTAATCACGTAGTTTTGTATGAACCATTGATGCCAGCCAATACTGGTAATATTGCTCGTACTTGTGCTGGGACTAATACTGTCCTTGATTTGATTGAGCCCTTAGGTTTTCAAATTGATAATAAAAAAATGAAGCGTGCCGGGCTTGATTACTGGGATAAAGTTGATGTGCGAATGCATGATGACTTGAATGCTTTTTTAAAAACATTGGGACCAAATGATGAGATGTATTTGATTTCTAAGTTCTCATCTAAAAATTATGCACAAGTTGATTATACTGATCCTGATAAAAATTATTATTTTGTTTTTGGTAAGGAAACAACTGGTTTGCCAGAAACTTTTATGCGTGAATATTATGACCGCAATTTACGAATTCCAATGTCTGATAATATTCGTTGCTATAATTTATCTAACTCTGTAGCAATGGTTTTGCTTGAAGCTTTACGCCAACAAGGTTTTCCTAATATGGAAACAACTCACCATTATGAAAATGATAAGTTGAAAGATGACTATGATCGTCCAGAAAGATATGAACGTAATTTAGGGGAGAATAAATAATGGATTTTGAAAAACAAACAGAAATTATTGTGCAAGCATTTCATTATGACTTAGTTGATGAAAAGACTAAGCCAGTTAGTGATGTTCGACCAGGAATTAGAAAATTAGATGTCAGCGGTGATGATGAACATTCAGAAGCTAATGGCAGTTATTATGATGTAGCTATACAATATGATGTAGTACCTGCACCAGCTATGTTTGAAGCAAGTGGGTTGATTCATCAAATTATTCAAATAAAAGATTATCATGGTGACGGTTCTGATATTAGTAATTCAGATTGGCAATTATTAACTCGTCCGTTGGTTGAACAGCTTGAAACTTTGATTTATGAAACTACTCAATTGACTTTGGGTCAGCCCGTTAACTTAAATTTCAAAGCTGAATTCAATAATTAGTCAGGTGAGTAGATGCCTGCAAGAAAGAAAAAAGCTAAAAAGAGCTACAGCAAACGAAAGGCAAGTAAAAAACAAAATCTTAATTGGAGTATTTGCGGTTTAATCTTAATTTTAATAGCGGGATTAGCTTTTGTCCGCTTCGGTATTTTAGGTAAGCAAATTGCCAATTTGATTCGAATGTTCTTCGGTGATTCTTATTTATTTGCTGCAGGTTTGCTGGGACTTTTTGGTTTAGTTAATTTAATTTATAATCAACCGGTTCAGTTGACACTTAAACGAAGTTTGGGACTAGCAATTGCTTTTTTGGGTATTTTATTGCTGCAATGCAATCTATATTTTGAACATGAACTTGTTAACAGTAATTTTTTGAATTCTTTTTGGCATGCAATGGTAGCGGAGTTTGGTCGTGCTGGAGTGACTGAAAGTGTTGGCGGTGGATTAATTGGTTCGCTAGCTTATCAAGTCTTTTATCCTTTATTGGGTCAAATCGGTGTCCGCCTTTTTGCCATCTTATTATTGCCTATTGGGATTTTAATGTTCTTTGATGTTAAATTCAGGACAATTATTGAAAAGTTTCAAACAATTAGCCAATTGTTTATTAAAAAGAATAAAGAAGCTGGCGTGAAAGTTAAGGATAAGTATAACGATGTACTGGAAAAAAGACGACAGCAAAAAAGCATCGAACAAGCTCAGGCTGAAGATATATCTGCTGATGATAGTAAACCAATTTTTCCGAATGTGGCTGATTTTGATCCAGATGACCCTACCGATGAAGCTGTAACCCCAACAAGTGAAGACGTAGAAGTCGAACCAGAGGAAGCACCGGAGCCACAAATTCAGATTGCGCCGCAACATGATGATGTAGAGAAGGCTTTGCCTAAGTCTCATTCCTTTGCGGAAGACGATCAAAAGCTAAAGCGAGAATTAGCTGATGTTGACCATGGTGAATTAAAAACCGATGTCGCAGTTAATAAGGCCTATAAAAAGCCTCCTCTAAGTTTGCTTGATCCAATTAAATCAACTGATCAAAGTACCGATCGAGATTTGATTAAGAAAAATACTCAAGTCTTGCAATCAACATTTAAAAGCTTTGGTGTTAAAGTAATCATTAAAAAGGCAATTTTAGGCCCTACAATCACGCGTTACGAAGTTCAACCTGCTGTCGGAGTTAAGGTTAGCCGAATCGTTAATTTGGCTGATGATCTAGCTTTAGCTTTAGCGGCTAAAGACATCAGAATTGAAGCGCCAATTCCAGGTAAACCATTTATCGGAATTGAAGTACCTAATCGTGCAACTTCTGTTGTTTCGTTTAAGGACGTAATGGAGCACCAAGATAATAAGGCAAAGAAAGATCCAATGGATGTTCCTTTGGGAAAAGATGTTACTGGCAGTATTATTTCTGCTAACTTAGCCAAAATGCCCCACTTATTGATTGCTGGTTCAACTGGGTCTGGTAAGTCTGTGGCAATTAATACGATTTTGGCCAGCATCTTGATGAAAGCCCGACCAGAAGAAGTTAAATTGGTTTTAATTGATCCAAAAATGGTAGAACTTTCTGTCTATAATGGAGTGCCACATTTATTAATTCCAGTTGTGACCGATGCCAAATTAGCTGCTAATGCGCTTAGAAAAGTAGTTAAAGAAATGGAGCGCCGATATAAACTATTTGCTGCAGGCGGCGTTAGAAATATGGGCGAGTATAACCAAAAGGTAGCCGAAAACAATCGCGATAAATCTAAGCCGGTCATGAAACCATTGCCTTATATCTTGGTTGTGGTTGATGAACTTAGTGATTTAATGATGGTCGGTGGTCACGATGTTGAAGGCGCAATCGTCCGTTTAGGTCAAATGGCACGTGCTGCCGGTATCCACATGATTTTAGCAACTCAGCGTCCAAGTGTTGATGTTATTACTGGATTAATTAAGGCAAATGTCCCATCAAGAATTTCTTTTGCTGTCTCAAGCGGGGTTGACTCCAGAACTATTTTGGATCAAACTGGTGCAGAAAAACTACTGGGACGCGGTGATATGCTTTATATGCCAATAGGGGCTTCTAAGCCAGAGCGTGTTCAAGGCGCTTATATTGCAAGTGATGAAGTAGAACGTGTAATTGAATGGGTTAAAAAGCAACAAGAAGTCGATTATGATGAAACAATGATTCCTAAAAAAGGAGAAAGTTCATCAAGTAACGACAGTGAAAATGATGAACCAGAAGATGAGTTCTATAATCAAGCTGTCGACTTAGTACGCCGGCAGCAGACAGCTAGTGTGTCTATGTTGCAACGTCGTTTTAGAATTGGCTATAATCGAGCTGCCAGAATTGTTGATGAAATGGAAGCCAAAGGAATTGTTGGTCCATCTGAGGGTTCAAAACCGCGACAAGTTTTAGTACCGCCGATAAAGAATGAAGGTAATTCAAACAATGCTCACAACTAATATTACAGTTAGAAAAAATAAAAAATTCACAACAGCCGCTATTGGCTGTTTTTTGCGTTTGCCGCTCACTAAGCATAATCTAGCTTACGCTAGTTTATTGGCTCGAATGCAAATGAACAGTTGTTTAAGCTATCCATCATTAGCTTTACAGCAAAAAAGATTAGCTGATCTGTATGATTTGCAATTAGAAATTGTGCCCCAGGTTTTTGGTAAAGAAGTCATTTTGACTTATTATGCTAATTTTGTGGAACCAATAGAAATATTAGATCCTCATTACACATACGAGGAGATCCTTAATGCAATTGCACAGATTGTTAATCACCCTAATTTTGCAGAGCCGATGGTGGAATATGCGAAAAGGCAATTAGCTGAAGAATATCAAGAATTAATTGAACAACCGACTAATTATGCTTTAGAGCAGTTCTTCAAATCGTGGTATCAGGATCAGCCTGATTATGCAGAAACTTTTATTGGTTCACTTGATGAGATTAAGGCTGCAACTAGTACATCGATGATGCATTACTGGCATAATTTGTCTGATGTGCCGATATTAATCTTAGGAATGACAAGAGATAACAAATTGGTTTCTAAATTAGCGCAAACGATGTTTCAACAAACTGGCTTAACCAAGCCCTTTCAAACAGACGCTTTAACTATTTCTGCTAAAAGAAATCTAATTGAAAAAGAAGATAAGCAGGGAAATACACAGACTCAGTTGTTGATAGGATTTGGTTTAGAGCAAGAGATTGACTATCGTGGTCAAGTGCTGGGAATATTATTGGCACAATATTTGGCTGGGGATCAATCATCAAAATTGTTTACTCAAATTCGTGAGCAATTAGGTGCAGCATATAATGTCGAGGCTAATTGCTTTGCTAACAATTCTTTGTTTTTAGTAAGTGCTGGCCTTGATCCTAATAAAATTGAAGCAGCAAAAAAAATTATTCTTACCGAGATAGGGAAAATAATTCAAGGCGAAGTAGATGATAATTTATTTAAAAAAGCTAAAAAAGCAATGTTGCGTACTATGAAAATAGGCTTAGATGGGCAAAGTTGGCAATTAGGTCAAATGTTGCGTGGAGAATTATTTCCTGGCTACTTGGATTTTGATCGTGAAAGTGCAATTAAAAAAGCTACTCCTAAACAATTGGTGGCTTTTGCACAAAATTTATTTTTTAATGAAAGCTATGTTTTAAAATGATAACACCTAGAATTATCAAAAAAGAATATCCATCAGGTTTTAAAGCTGAAATTATTTTAAAGCCTAATTTTTATCAACGTTTTTTTGGCGTAATCGTCGATTTTGGTAGCAGTGATCCTCAACAAGTTGCTGGCTCAGCTCACTTTTTAGAACATAAATTATTTGCTAAAAAAATGGGTGATTTATCTGCACAATTTGAAGAAATTGGTGCTGATGTCAATGCATTTACTTCGTTTAATGAAACGATGTTTTACTGTAGTGGGATTGAGCATACGCCTAAGATGATTGATCTCTTGTTTGAACTAGTAGGGCAGCCATATTTTACAAAAGAAAATATAGCTCAAGAGGCACCGATTATTACTCAAGAATTGGCTATGTATCAAGATGATCCTACTTGGAATGTGAATAATGCAATTATGCATGACATGTTTAATAATTCTAATTTGGGTATTGAAGTTGTAGGAACTGAAAAGTCAATTAAACAAGTTACGGTTAAAAATTTAACCCAAGTTTATGAGGCAAACTATGTGCCTGGAAAAATGCAATTCGTAGCTTGTGGTGATTTTTCTGATAATCAAGTGCAGACTATTTTGCGCCAAGTAGGAAAATTACAGGGAAAATATTTGCATGGTAGTGACCAATCACCTGTAGCAAAACAAATTAAATTTGCTAAAATGCATGATCAAGTTTTGCCAACTAACAGCAATTCTAATGCTTTTGGTTTGGGAATTCGCTTTAAAAACTTTAAGAAAGTATTATCAAGCTTTGATTTGACTCAAATTCTATTAGAAATAATGTTAGAATCAAAACTAAGTGCGATGGGACCATGGTTTGAAGAAATGAGAAAAAAGCAGCTGCTGATGGATTCGTTGCAAATTTCCGTTAACTACACTAGACAAGGTGATTTTGCAACAATTTTTGGTGTAAGTCCCCAAAGTCCGGCAGTAATTGCAGAGATAAAAAAGGTATTGACTGAACCACTCAAGAAGAATTCAGTTGAATATCGTTTCATTAAACAAAATTTCATTTTGCAAAAAAAGGAATGGTTAGCTCGTACTGTAAGAACAAGCAATGATCTGTCTTATTTGGCAATTGAATTGATTGAGGAAAACTTAGATCATGAAAATTTAGCTCAAAATATAGCTAAATTGCAGACGATGGATTTTGATCAATTCTATAACTATTGCCAAGAAATAATGAAAGATAGTGCTATTTGTTCTGCTTACTTAGAAAACAAGTAAGGGGTTGATAAGTTGAAACGAGCGATTGTCTTTGGTGCAACTGGTGGTATTGGACAAGAGATTTGTCGAGATTTGGCAGATGCGGGTTGGTCACTATATTTGCACTATCATTCTAATGCTCAAGGAGCTCAAGAATTAGCTCAAGAATTATTTGCAAAGTATTCTAAGCAAGATTTTATGCCGGTACAACTGGATTTTGCTGTTAGGGATACAGAACTAACTAGGTTTGTTAAAAATTTATTGCCAGTTAATGCAGCAGTTTTTGCTCAAGGAATTACTAAGTATGGTTTTTTGGGTGATGAAGACCTGAGTGACATTACTAAATTAATTAACATAAATCTTACTGTGCCAATTAAACTAACTAAATTGTTAGAGCCGCAGCTGATGAAGCAAAATTTTAGTCGGATAGTTTATTTAGGTTCAGTTTATGGTGGTGCCGGAAGTGCGTTAGAAAGTGTCTACAGTGCAACTAAAGGCGGATTAACTAGATTTGCTCAAGCTTATGCACGTGAAGTCGCTTCAAATAATCTAACAGCTAATGTAATTGCACCTGGTGCTGTTAAGACGCAGATGAATGCAATCTTTTCTGAAGAGACGATGCAAGAAGTTCAAGAGGAAATTCCAATTGGTCGCTGGGCAGTTGGAAATGATATTTCATACTGGGTTAGAACGTTGCTGGATCAACGCAGTGGTTATTTAACCGGGCAGACAATTTATGTAACTGGTGGCTGGCTTTTATAACTAAGGCGTTGTAATCAGAATTTTATGGTATACTCAATTTGTTAAATTAAAATTTGAAGAGGTAAATATGGCAGATATCGGAGACAAATTAAAGAGCGCTAGAGAGGCTAAAGGACTTTCGATTGCAGATATTGAAAAAGCTACTAAGATTCAAAGCAGATATCTTGAAGCAATTGAAAAAAATGAATTTGATAAGCTTCCAGGCGATTTTTATGTTAGGGCATTTATTCGTCAATATGCACAAGTAGTTGGCTTGGATGGTAAGGAACTCTTAAGTGATTATCATGAAGATGTTCCAGAAGCTAAGCCTGATGAGTACGTAGAAAACTCGATTGATAACAAGAGTGAAGAAGTACGTGAAACTACTAATAACAAGAAGAATTTGTGGAAAAATTATTTACCACGAATTGCAATTGGTTTAGGTGTAATCATTGTTATTCTTGTGGTTTATGTATTGTATGCTCGTCTTTCTTCAAGTAGACAAAATAATCAAGCTAATAATAATGATGTAACTGTTTCATCACAAAAGTCTTCATCATCATCTTCTAAGAAACCTAAGAAGGTAGCAGTAAGCAAAGTTAAGGTTACTAAGATTAATGATAATGAATACCGAGTTACTGGCTTAAAGAAGAATCGTCGTTTGGTTGTTCGTGCCGGTGATACCCAAAATATTTCTGCAGGTGTTCAAGTTAATGGCAATGCTAATAGCTGGCAATCAACATTGCTTGCCAAGCAAAAGCATACAATGACTTTGCCAAGCAATGCAGAAAGAGTAGTCATCACTTTAGGCAACGACAATGGTACTTCAATTACTATTGCTGGTAAAAAGGTTCCATATGCACCTAATAATGCATATCGGACAATTACTTTGTTGATTGGCAAGGGTAAGAGAACTACTAGTCAAAGTACTAATAACAATACTACGACTAATAATGATAATACTACTAATAACAGTAGCTCTACTCAAAGTCGTACAACTACTCAAAGCAGTACTACACGTCAAAGTAGTCGCCAGCAGTCGTCAGCAACTACTCAAAGCAGTCAACAGACTCAACAAAGTAGTCAAACTCAACAACAATCATCTACAACTCAATCATCTACAGCCAATAACAATGGCGGCAATGATGGCGGAGATAATAACAACAACTAAAATTAATTTAGGAGAGTTAGAATGAATTTACCTAATAAACTTACTGTTTTTAGAATCTTTTTGATTCCAGTATTTATGTTAATCATTATTTTTGGTGGGAATGCTCATGTTGTAGCAGCAGGCTCAACTGTTTATTGGAGCCGGGTAATTGCTGCGATCGTCTTTGCCGTAGCTTCAGCTACTGATTGGTTTGATGGTCATATTGCTCGTTCACGCAACATGGTTACCAACTTTGGTAAGTTTGCTGATCCTCTAGCAGACAAAATGTTGACGATGACTGCATTTATCTTTTTAGTTCAATTGAACTTGGCTCCAGCTTGGATTGTTGCCATCATCGTTTGCCGTGAATTAGCTGTTACTGGTTTACGTTTGATTTTGGCAGAAAATAAGGGACAAGTATTAGCTGCTAAGATGCCGGGTAAGATCAAGACTACTTGCCAAATGTTATCAATCATTTTCTTGTTGATCGGTGACTTCTGGTACATTGGTACTATTTTACTTTGGCTTGCATTGATCTTTACTATTTACTCAGGTTACGATTACTTCCACCAATCATGGGGTGTATTCAAGGGCTCAATGTAAAGAAAAGTATTAAAAATAAATTGAAAGAAGCAAAAAAATGCTTCTTTTTTTATTTTGTAAAAAAATAATTGCAATTTTTTGCGTAATAAATAGTAGAGGGCAAAATCCTTTGAACGTTCGTTTGCATTTTTCTTGCAAATTGGATGATGGTCAAAGTATAATTATTGAGTATGAAAAATAGGAGGACATAAATGGCCAAAGACGAAAAACAGGCTGCTTTAGATGCAGCGCTTAAGAAAATCGAAAAGAATTTCGGCAAAGGTGCTGTTATGCGGATGGGTGAAAAAGCCGATACACAGATTTCAACAGTTCCTACCGGATCACTAGCTCTAGATGCCGCTATCGGTGTAGGCGGCTATCCTCGTGGCCGTATTATTGAAGTTTATGGCCCAGAATCATCTGGTAAGACTACTGTTGCTTTGCATGCAGTAGCAGAAGTACAAAAGCGTGGCGGAACTGCTGCATATATTGACGCTGAAAATGCGATGGATCCTGCTTATGCTGAAGCTTTAGGCGTAGATATCGATTCATTGATTTTGTCACAACCTAACACTGGTGAAGAAGGCTTGCAAATTGCTGATACTTTAATTTCCAGTGGGGCAATTGACATTGTGGTAGTTGACTCGGTTGCTGCATTGGTGCCACGTGCTGAAATTGAAGGTGAAATGGGGGATGCCCATGTTGGTCTTCAAGCAAGATTAATGAGTCAAGCTTTGCGTAAGTTGTCAGGAACTATTTCGAAGACTAAGACGATCGCTATTTTTATTAACCAGATTCGTGAAAAAGTTGGGGTAATGTTTGGTAATCCTGAAACTACCCCAGGTGGTCGTGCACTTAAGTTTTACTCAACAATTCGTTTGGAAGTAAGAAGAGCCGAACAAATTAAGCAATCAGGAGATGTTCTTGGTAACCGAGTAAAAATTAAGGTTGTCAAGAACAAGGTTGCTCCACCATTTAAGGTGGCAGAAGTAGATATTATGTATGGTAAAGGTATTTCTCAAAGCGGTGAATTATTGGATATGGCTGCCGATAAGGGTATTATTGATAAAGCTGGTTCATGGTACTCATACAAGAGCGACCGAATTGGTCAAGGGCGTGAAAATGCTAAGAAGTACCTTGAAGAACATCAAGATATCTATCAAGAAATTCAACAGCAAGTCCGTCAAGCATATGGCATTGATGATAAATCAATTGCTGATCGCGAAAATCCAGAAAAGATTAAGGAAAAACGCGAAGAAGCTGCTGCTGAAAAGAAAGCTGCTACAAATAAGGAGACTGAACAAACAAAATAATTATGAAAAAACCTTGGATTTATTTTCCAAGGTTTTTTGATTTAATTGACATGGACAGAGAGGTTCTTTATCATAAAAGTTGTGTGAATAATTCTAAAAAAGGCGATAGTAATCATGAATAATATGCTAACAATTATGATTCCCGTCGCAACTGCCATTGTTTCACTTTTGGTGGGTTCAGTGGTTGGCTATGCAATTCGCAAGCATTCTTGGGAACAAAAAGCTCAAAATGCGCAGAATGATGCTGACCACATTTTGGCTGATGCTAAAGCTCAAGTAGCTGCAGCTCAAGCTGAAGTTAATGCACAAAAACAAGCAGCAGTAGCTGTTAAGCAAAGTGCAGAAAATACTAAAAAAGAAAAAATTCTTGAAGCTCAAGAACAAATTCGTGATTATAGGCAAAAAACCGAGGATGAATTAAATACTAAAAAAGATAATTTAGCTCGGGAGAAAAATCGTTTGCAACAACGTGAAGATACCTTAGATCATAAGAATTCTTTATTAGACGAACGAGAAAATGGACTCACGCAAAAGGAAGACCAATTGAAGCAGCAGGATGCTAGCTTAAAGGCAAAATTAACTGAGGCTGAAGAATTAGTAGAAACTAGACGGCGTAAGCTCTATGATGTAGCTAAATTAGATAAGGAAGAAGCTAAGAAGATTGTACTTAGCCAATTATCTGATGAGTTAGTTAAAGAGCGTGCCGAGATGATTAGAAATAGCAATGAAGAAGTAAAAGCTAAAGCTGATCATTATGCTAACCAAATCATTGTGGATGCTATTCAAAGTAGTGCAGCAGATACGGTTGCTGAAACAACTGTTTCTGTTGTCGACTTGCCAAATGAAGAAATGAAGGGACGAATTATTGGCCGTGAAGGTCGAAATATTCGTTCATTCGAAGCTTTGACAGGAATAGATCTAATTATTGATGATACGCCAAAAGTTGTTACCTTGAGTGGGTTTGATCCAATCAGACGTGAAATTGCTAAAAGAGCAATGGAACGCCTGATTAAGGATGGCCGTATTCATCCAGCTAGAATTGAAGAAATGGTCGATAAGGCTAGAAAAGAAGTTAATGATGATATTTATGAAGCCGGTGAAAGTGCTTTGATGGAACTTGGGATTCACCGGATGAATCCTGAATTGGTTAAAACGCTTGGCCGCCTTAAATATCGTACTTCTTATGGACAAAATGTTTTGTCTCACTCAATTGAAGTTGGTAAGTTAGCAGGTACAATGGCTGCAGAATTGGGCTTAGATGAAAAATTAGCAGTGCGCGCGGGGTTATTACACGATATTGGTAAAGCCATCGATCATGATATTGAAGGCTCTCACGTAGAGATTGGGGTTGAATTGACCCGAAAGTATCATGAACCCGATGTTGTAGTAAATGCGATTGCTGCGCACCACGGAGATGTACCGAAGTTATCGTTTATTGCTGAACTAGTTGTTGCAGCAGATACGATTTCGAGTGCACGACCTGGTGCAAGAAGCGAGAGTCTAGAAAATTACATTAGACGTTTAACCGATTTGGAAAAGATTGCCAAGAGCTATCAAGGCGTTAAGCAAGCTTATGCTATCCAAGCAGGACGTGAAGTTCGTGTGATGGTTGAACCCGATGAAATTTCAGATGATCATACGGTTATTTTGGCACGTGATATTCGTAATCAAGTTGAAAAAGAACTTGATTATCCAGGTAATATTAAGATTACCGTTATCCGTGAAAAACGAGTTGTAGCAATTGCTAAATAAAGTCAAAAAGGTTTGGAAAGATTGTTTTCCAAACCTTTTTTGCGATTTGTGCAAATTCCGGACTACTTGTATAATTAGAACAAGTAAATAAGGAAAGTAGCCAAATATGTTTAAAATTATTGTTGAATTATTCTTATTAGTAATTATCTCAGCGGCAATTACACCGTTTATTCGACGGCTTGCCTTTGTTTTAGGGGCTGTTGATAATCCTAATGCTCGCCGTGTTAATAAAAAGCCAATGCCCACTATTGGAGGATTAGGGATTTTTGTTACTTTTAATATCGGTACTTTTGTTTTATTGCGGGAGCAATTTCCAACACATGAAATATTTTCAATTTTGCTTGCTTCAAGTGTAATTGTGTTGACAGGATTAATTGATGATATTTTAGAGCTAAAACCCAGACAAAAAATGTTTGGAATTTTTATTGCTTCGCTAATTATCTACTTTTTAGCAGGCATTAGAATGAATGTTTTAAAAGTTCCATTTATGTCGCATGAAGTAAATTTGGGTTGGTGGAGTTTCCCAATAACTATTTTTTGGATTTTGGCGCTAACTAATGCAGTTAACTTAATCGATGGTTTGGATGGGTTAGCTGATGGTGTTTCAATGATCTCTTTGACCACAATGGGAATCGTCGGGTATTTCTTCTTACATACTCACCAGCTTTATGTACCAATTGCTTGTTTTATGCTGGCTGCTTGTTTATTAGGCTTTTTGCCCTATAATTTTCACCCAGCTAAAATATTTTTAGGTGATACCGGAGCTTTATACATTGGTTTTATGATTGCCGTTTTATCATTAAAGGGTTTAAAAAATGTAACTTTCATTTCACTATTAGTACCGATTATCATTTTGGGTGTGCCAATTACTGATACGGTTTATGCCATGATTCGAAGAAAGTTAAATAAGAAGCCAATTTCAGAGGCAGATAAGCATCACTTGCATCATCAGTTAATGCGTATGGGCTTAACCCACCGACAAACGGTATTAACGATCTATGCTCTTTCGTTGGTCTTTTCATTTATTTCCCTGCTATTTTTACTTTCACCGGCTTGGGGTACTTGGTTATTGATTTTAGGGTTGCTAGTTGCTTTAGAGTATTTTGTGGAGTCAATTGGCTTATTAGGAGAAAAGTACCATCCTTTGATGCATGTGATTCAGAAAATTATTAATCAAAGGAGTAAAAATGATCCGACAATTGAAGTTTGGCATTTGGGGGATGAAAAGCCAGATCAATTAAAGAGTAAGAATAATAAGTAAAAAAATCATTTGGATATCGGATTATCCAAATGATTTTTTATTGCTCATGATAATTGTTGAGACTGTAAAATAGTTTGTGTAAGGATGAATGATTCCTTAAATTTATTTCTTTAAACATTAGAAAAAGGAGTTC
>NZ_CANBCQ010000036.1 GCF_947367125.1 uncultured Lactobacillus sp. | reverse complement strand
TACTTTGATTAAATAAATAATTAAAAAATCAATTTACGAGAAAGATCTATTTACACAAAAGATTTGACAGTTTCGTAGAAGAGGACTAGGCCCTCTTTTTTTTGCTTTGTAAAGTTGTCTTAAAACGTGCACATATTTTGTTATCTGTTATTTCTCGCGGTAAAATAATAGTATAACATATAGTATACCGGCTTAAGGGTAAGGGAATTTGACTTATGATTTTCAATAAAAATGATTATGACAGTAAACAACGGTTTGGCATTAGAAAATTAAGCGTAGGGGTATGTTCTGTATTGTTATCAACATTATTTTTAACAATGAATAACAATCAAACTGTTCATGCATCAACAGAAACTGACCAACAAGAAACTGAATCGGATGTTGTGAAAAAATCTACAAATGAAAATAAGGATATAGCTCCATCTGAATCAACTCAAACAGAAGCTTCTGGGACACCATCAGCTCAATCAGAGAGTTCTAAGAATGACACTGCTCAATTGAAAACTTCTGGGGCAGAAACTCCTAAAAATCCCGATGAAAGTAAGAAGGCTAATGTAGAGGATCCTACAGTCACTACTCAACATACTAATCAACAGAGTACAACTGCCAAAGCTCCGGAGACTCCTTCTACTGTTCAAAATTCTGAAACCTCAAAGCCTGATTCTTCTACAACTCAAACAACTCCTTTTGAAAATACAACTCAAAAGACAACTACATTTAATGTAAGTAACTTTAATATTAATGCTCTTCAAGAAAATAAGACTGTGGCAGCAACAGCCACCACAGCAACTACTAACGGCGGATATGATTCTGCTACTTGGGGAACATTAGATACTTCTAAGTGGACAGGGCAGAACACGACATTTGATGGTACAAATTATTACCAATTAACTCGCTACACTGGTGATCAAACTCACATTATTGTGCCTAATGAAGCTGACTTTGCGGCTGCTAATAAATCAACTGATGGTCTTCAAGTGTCGATTTCTAATGATTTAATTAAAAGCTGGCAAAATGCTGCTACTATTGCTTTTAGTAAGACTGATGATAAGAAGATCAAGCTCGCAAATACTGATTTAAATGGTACTTTCCAAAATGACACGAAGTTGACCAATTTAGATGCCAATAGTTTGGATACTAGTAGTGTTACTTCAATGCAAAGTACTTTTGAAGGTACTTCTAACCTATCATCTTTGACTGGAATTAGTGATTGGGATGTTCAAAAAGTTACGAATATGACTCGGATTTTCAACAATGTTACCAAAGTTACAGATCTTTCTCCTTTAAGCAATTGGAAGACTGATAGTTTACAAAAACTCAACACTGCATTTGCTAATAATAGTTTTACGAACTTACAAGGTCTAGAAAATTGGAATGTAAGTCATGTAACTGACATGGGTGTCATTTTTATGAGTGATGCTAATTTGACTGACATTAGTGCCTTAGCTGATTGGGATACTAGCAGTGTGACTGATCTGAATCGGGCATTTAATGTTAACCATGCATTAACAAGCCTGCATGGTTTGGAAAATTGGAATACCAGTAAGGTAACTAATCTTGAAGCAACTTTTGCCAATGAAGGATCATTGGTTGATGCAAGTGCGATTGCTAACTGGAACACGAGCAATGTTACCAATATGATAACTTTGTTTGCTGGTTCATCGGCTCAGTATGTTGATTTTTCTAACTGGGACTTTAGTAAGGTAACCAGTGCATCTAATGTCATAAATAATACTCAGTCAGTCGTTTATCTCGGCAATAACTCCACACTTACTGCTGATAAGTTAAACACTTTGGGTATTGCCAATGGCGGCTTTACTCAGCCAATCATTTTAGCTAGTGGTAGTCTCTACACTCTTTTATCCAATAAAAACAATAATACACACAATATCACTATTAATAATGCCAGTGGTAGCCAACTTACTACTATTTCTGTACCTGTTGTTTATGATGCAGCTGGTGCAAGTAACATGACGGATGCCATTAATAGTTACAAAGACATGGTTGATCAAAAGCTTGAGGATTATGTTACTGAGCATAACTATGTACTAAAGAGAGTTTCAACTGCCCCTGTTGATGATGTAACGGGTCACAATAATCATCTAGTTAACTATGCGAATGCTACATACCAAGTTGTTACTATCCCTGCAGATCAAAAGAAAAACCTTCAGATTCAAGATAAGACTACCTATAAGGGGAAGACTTTAACAGCTAAAGATTTAGTCACTAATGTTGCTGATTTCCCATCAGGTACTACATTTGAATTTGCTGATAATAGTGAACCAAATTGGGATCAAGTAGGAACATATAATGTTAAAGTTATTGCAACTTATCCGGTTTCTGTGAATGGCCAGCAATACACTGCCGTAACTGCTCCAGCTACTGCTAAGGTTACTGTTACTCAACAAATGCAGTTTACAATCACTTACTGGGATGATACGGAAAATAAGGAAATTATTCAATTTGATATAAAAAATGCTGGTAATGGTGGCTATAGTAATGATCTTAAGTTTCCAGATGGCGTAAATCCAGCTAAGTATCAATCTGTTAGTGTCTCTGGAGTACCTGCAGGAGCAACAGTTGCTGGAGATCAGTGGAGATCATTTACAGATCCAAGTTGTAATTGGGCAATACCAAATTATAAATGGACGACTGAGGCTGCTCCTTCATTCTATGGTGCAAATGTTGTTGTTCACTTAGTTCATAAAACTCAAGACGTAACTAATACTGATCCAGCTGCACAAGAAACACGCACTGTTACCGTAAATTACGTTAAGACAAAGGTTAATGAAGACGGTACTTACACCGAGGATGGTAATGCCTTTACTTCTGCAGTTTTAGATGTTTACTATATTCGGCAAGCTACAAAAGATTTGGTAACTGGAACTGTTACGTATGGTCCATGGCAATGGAATACTAAAAAAGGTGATAGTAATACACCTGGTTACCATGTAGTATCCGGGACTTGGACTAATTTACCGCAAAAGTGGGCTACAGTAACTGCCGATGTACCAACCTTAGATGGATATACAGCTTACACTGGTGGTCCTGCTACAAATACTAGTAAAGTTCCTGCTAATCAATTTGTTTTCCCTACTTGGAATGGTAGTGATGGCGATACCAGCGATATTTCTAAAGGCTCAACTGCATATACTACGGCTGCAACTCTTTATGAAGCTCAACCTGTTCATACTATTTTCTATGTTCCAAATAAAACTGAAGCTAGAACAATAACCGCTAAATTTGTGTATGCAGGTGGTGATAAGAATGGCCAATCAGTTGCACCCGATGCGCAGATTCAAGTTTTCTTCAAACAAGCTGGGACCATTAATGCTTCAACCAATAAAGTGGTTTATGGAGATTGGACTTGGGATAAGACGGTTGGTGATGAGGACAACTTAGGTTTCCGTGTGATTTCTGGAAACTGGAATATAGCACAAGATGGACAATTTACTGTTACTCCTCCTGATGCTGGCAATGACTATGTAATAGCAAACCTCAATTCTACAGGCACATATACTACTGTAAATTTTGCTAATCCAAATTATAATTCCAATACAGTATTTACTACTAATAATGCTCCTCAATGGTATGTTCGTAACGAATTGACAACTTACTATGTACCTAAATCATTGACGCAAAAAACTATTAACCGTGTAATTAACTTCACGCCAGTTAACCAACCAGGAACTCCTTCAGTTACCCAAACTACGACTCAATCAGCAACAATTACTAGACCTGTACGCGTAAATGCTGATGATAGCGGAGTAGTATTTGATGGCTTTGATGGTAGTGGCTGGACTACAGGTGAATGGGACCGCTACAAGAATATACCGGTTCCGAATAATTATACGAAAGTCATTAAACAAATAGTTACGCATCCTGATGGGACAACTACTGAAACAACATTAAATATTCCAAATTGGAGACCTATTCCAGCTCAAACTGTCACTATCGATACACTTCCGACTGTAATTAATATAACCTATACGGCAACTGCAACAGCATTTTTGGCAGGTACTAATGAGTCAACTTACACTGGCAGTCCAATCACTCTTGATGACCTTAATAATGGGGATGGTGACAATCCAATTTATGCTGGAGTTACAGGGCCCACTGGGGATGTCTATACTTTACAGGCCGGGGATGTTGAATTTTCATCTGATAATGGTCAAACTTGGACGACTGAAATGCCAACTAATGCAGGTACCTATGAGTTACGTTGGTCAGAACATGGCAAGCAGAATATTATAAAAGAATTTGGTAATAACAGTATTAAATGGGTAGATGCTCAGGGTAATTCAACCTTTACCAGTACTGCAACCTATATTATTAATCCGGCCCCAGCTACTTTCACTTTAAGCAACCAGACATCTGGAATTTATAGTAAGATCTATGATGCCCAACCTGCGACTAGTATCGATCCTTCAAAATTAACAATTACTGCTAACTTTAACAATGCCAAAGTAGTTTTAGATACGATGGGCCTTACTAGTGATAGTTATGAGTGGGTAGATGTTCAGGGTAATCCGATCAGTAATCCTGAAAATGTTGGAACTTACTACATAAAACTTAAGGACGCTGCACTCTCTACTCTAGAAAAGGATAATCCTAACTTTACTTTGACCAATGGTGGTGGTTTAGCTACTTACACTATTACGCAAGCTCAAGCAAGTGGTGTATTAAGTGGCTCTAACTCACGCACATACGATGGTCAAGCTACTACAACTGCTGAAGTAAATAGCAATGGTCAAATTGGTGTAACGGTAACCTTCCCAGGTGTTACTGATGCTAACAAGACCTATATTCTTAAAGATGGTGACTACAAGTGGAGTAGTGGCTCTGCACCAACTAATGCTGGGTCATACACGATTACTTTGACACCTGATGGTATTTCCAACATTGAAAAATATATTCTTGGTTTAGCAGGTTCTGGTCAAAATAACACACCAAATATAGTATTTGCTGATAATGCCTTTACTGGAAGTGCAAGTTATACAATTAATGCTGCTGAAAATACTGTAAGTGTCGATGGAACACAAACCGAAACTTACACGGGCCAACCAATTAGCGTTAAATACAATGCTAATGGAAATAACAGCGTTCAAGTAAGCATTAGCCCTAAAGATGGAGCAACAGCTAGCTTGAGCAATGTACAATTACATTCTGGTGACTTCCAAATTGTTGATGTCAGCGGTAAGCCTATCACTGCAATTAATGCTGGTGGTGTTTACCATATTGTCTTAACTGATGCTGGTGTTGCCAAGATTCAAAAAGCGGTTGGTGATAATTACAAGATCAGCCAAGGCACGAGTTTCGGTACTTTAGTTATTAACAAAGCCCAAGCTTCTGCAGAATTTAGTGGTGATCCTTCATACACTTACACGGGCAGTCCTAATAGTGATTACTTAGATGGTTTCTCAATTAAATTGAATGAACCAAATAATCCAACTTATAACTTAGTTGCTGGTGATATTGAATTTAATGTCGATGGTACGTGGACTACTAATGCTCCAATTAACGTGGGACAATATAAAGTTCGTTTATCACAAGATGGTTGGGATCATATTAAAGAAATTAATAGTGATAATGTAACTTGGGCTGCTACAGCATCAAGTGGAACAGGGACTTACACCATTACGCCTGTTAGCGCTAATACTGAACTTAGCGGTCACAATTCTATGGTTTACAATGGCAATTCAGTAACAACAGCTGATTTGTACACTGATGGTTCAACTATCAAGGTAACGATTAGTGGTAATAATATTGTCAACTTGCCAACTAGTTTCACTCTTGCAGATGGAGACTACGCTTGGAATACTCAAGATGGTAAAGCACCTGTTAATGCTGGTAACTATACTCTGACTCTTTCTAGTGCAGGTCTTGATAAAATTCAAGCTGCAATTGATGAAGCGGTTGGTAAAGGTAATGTTATCTTGTCTAAGGAGAATACAGGGAGTGCTACTTTCCAAATTGAACAAGCTGTTTCGCCAAGCGTTCAGTTAGATGGTAGTGAAAAGAGTGAATACAATGGTCAAGCAGCCAGCTTTGATCCAAATAATGAAGAAACCAAGAAGAACTTTGGCTTCAATAATGTTCAAGGCTTGACTATTCCAGATTTAGCTACTGATGACTTTGAATGGGTCGATCAAGATGGTAAACCGATTGCTGCTCCAACTGATGCTGGTTACTACTACTTGCAATTGAATGAAAAAGGTAAGACCGCTTTTGCGCATGCTAACCCTAACTACACATTTGTTAAGGACGGAAATAGCACGATTTCAGGCCGCATTACTTACCACATTTATCCAGCAAGTTTGATTATCGGCGTAAGTGGAACTGCATCACAAGTTTATAATGGTCAAAATGCAGCTATTACCCAAGCTCAGCTTGATAATGGTGATATTAAATTAGTATGGGGTAACTCAAATGATGAGCCAATTGGATTGGGAAGCTTCACTTTAACTCCAGAAGATTTAGAAGTGGTTGATAGTGCTGGTAATCCAGTCAGCCATGCTAACGCCCAAGAAAACGATAAAACAGGTAATCCAGCTTATTATGTTCGTTTGACAAGTGCTGCACTTAATAAGATTAAGAATCTAACAGGTGCAAGTAATTATGACATTAGTTTAGGTAATGCAACTGGTAATTTCTTGATCTATGCTCGTAAGGCTCAAGTTACTTTAAGCGGTAACCAAACGACCACTTACGGGACTGATTTAGCTCTCGATTCAAGCGCATATCATATTGAACTAACTAATTGGAATAGCAGTGTTCCTGGACCAACCGATGCTGAAATTATTCAAGCAATTGGTGGTTTGAAGGATGGCGATGTCTATATTAATGGATTTACTAATGGTCAAATGCCCGTTAATGTTGGCTCTTACCAAGTTAAGATTGCCGATCAACTACTGAAAAGACTAAAAGAAGCTTTCCCAGATTATGACTGGGATGCTGTTAGTGAAAATAATGATACTGCTAGAAGTGTTTCATCTGATTCGAATCCTGTTGATGCTAGACATGAACCAGCTACATATGTAATTACCCCTGCTGATACTACCGTTACGATTAATGGTGCAGAGCACATTAAATATGGTGAAAATGCGACGATTCAATATGGCGGCGATGACGGCTACAGTATTACCATTACTGCACCTGTCAAGAATGCAACAACTGATAATGAACATGAGCCAATCTATACCGATGTGACGCTTGAAGCAGGCGATCTGGAGTTTATAACTACTCCAGGTAATGTTGGCACTTATGAAGTGAAACTATCTGCTCAAGGGTTGAAGAAACTTCAAAAGTTAACTGGTTCAACTAACTATAATTGGACTCAAGCTGCTGAAGCACGGGCTAACTTCTTTGTTGACCAGATGCCAGTGACAATTACTGTTGGTGGTAATGAACAAAATGTAACTTATGGTTCCAGTGATTGGTTAAAAGCTATCAAGGAGAATCCTCAAGGTTATACCTTAACTGTAAAGACTGAAAATGGTACTACTTTAAACTACCAAGCTAAAGATGGAGATTTGATTTTTAGTCAAACACCAGGAGATGTTGGTAGTTACCAAGTTGTTTTATCAGCTCAAGGTCTGGAAAATATCAGGACTGCATTGGGTACTAACTATGCTTATCCACAGGATGCGAGCGATGTAACTACTTATTGCATCTTTAAGGTGAACCAAGGCGAAGTCACGATTAGCTTAGAGGGTAGCGATAGTAAGACCTATGATGGAAAAACTACTTTACCAGCTGATTTGAATACTGGTAAGTATAATTTAACTTATTCAGCAACTGTTTATGCTCCCGACGGTACTGCACAAACGATTAAGTTAACTAGTGATGATTTGCAGTTTGCTAATGGTGATCCTATTAGTGCTAGAACTTATACGGTTGAATTATCACCAGCCGGTGAAGCTAAGTTGAAGAATTTAACTGGCAACAATGGCGATAACTACAAGTGGACGTTTAATACTAAGGCCACTTATACGATTAATGCAGCTACTGAGGCTAGTGCAAGCTTGTCAGGTTCTAACCAAATGACATTTAATGGATCAGCGGTAACTACCGCTGAACTTAACAATGGTGGTGACATTATTGTTAACTTGACCTTCCCTGGTAGCACTGAAAATAGTATTTACCACTTGCAAGATGGTGATTACATTTGGACTAATGGTGAGGCACCAACTAATGTAGGGACTTACACTATTAACTTGACCCAAGCTGGTTTGGCTCATTTGCAGGCTGCAATTGATCAATATGCTGGTTCAGGGAATGTAAAAATTAGTACGGACAGCTTAACTGGTTCAGCTACTTTTGAAATCGTTCCTCAATCAATTACCGATGTAACTATTTCGGACAAGGATCAAGAAAAGACTTACGATGGTCAGCCTGCTAGTTTAGATGTAAAAGACTTAACGATTAACGCTAATGATCTTGTTACTGATAACCCATTATCAATGAAAGGTATTACTATCAGTGATTTTGATTGGTATGGTGCACAAGGCAATAAGCTTGATGCAGTTCCAACTAATGCAGGAGTTTATGAAGCTCGTTTGAAGTCTTCTGCTTTACAAACATTGCAAAAGGCCAACCCTAACTACAGCTTTAGTGCTGCCAGCGGTACGATTAAGTACACAATTAACCAAAAAGCAGCTACTGATACTTTAAGTGAAAATGGCAATAAGACATATAACGGTCAAGAAGTTACAGTTAATGACGTCTTTAATTCAATTGTTTGGATGCCAAGTGGCTTAGTTGATGGCCAAAGCTTAGATCTTTCTAACTTAACCGAAGCTGATTATGCTTGGTACACTAAGAATACGGATGGTACGTACACTGAAATGACAGGCTTACCAACTGATGCTGGCACTTACTATCTGAAGCTTAAGGATAGTTCAATTGCTAAAATTCAGGCTGCTAACCCTAACTATAGTTTTGCCACCGGTGCGATTAGTGGTGAGTACACTTATGTAATCAATAAAGCTACTGCTAGTGTTTCAATAAGTGGTTCTCAAACTACTAAAGACTTAGCTTTTGATTCTAGTAATTATCAAGACAGTGTAAAAACAAACAATGACCAAGATCTGAATATTCCTAAATTAACTGCAGACGATTTTGTTGTTGTTAAAGATGGTCAAAAGCTTAAGATAAGTCAATTAACTGAAGCTGGAACTTATAACGTTGAACTTAGCGAAGATGCAATCAATAAGATTCGTCATGAAAATCCAAATTACAACATTGACTTCAGTTCAACAGCCACATTTACTTTTGAAAATAGTAGCCAAACTATTAACTATGTTGATGCTGATAACAAAGTAATTAATTCAACTAATATTAGTGGTCACATTAAGGGAACTAAGCTTCTATTTACTCCTGAAATTCCAGTAGGTTGGGTAGCAAGTGATCCAAGTGATGTACCAACTGAAATCACCATCGATAATGGAATTACTGTAATTAAGATTAAGCATGGAACAACCAATGTTGATCATAATAATCCAGTTCCGGAAGGAGAAAAGACACCAACGGGTAAAGAAATTGATGGAGCACATGAAAATGAGTTGAACCAAGCAATTACTCGTACGATCAATGTAATTAACCCAGATGGAACTAAGAGTACAGAAGTTCAAACAGCGAAGATTTACCGTGACGCAAGTTACGATGATGTAACAGGTAAAGTAACTTATGGTTCATGGTCAACTGCAAGCTGGAAAGAATTTATTCCAGTAGAAGTGAAAGGCTATACTGCAAGTGAAGAAGAAATTCCAGCAGTTGAAGTTAAGAATGGTCAAAAAGATGAGACTATTGAAGTTACTTACACAGCGAATGAACAAAGCGGTATTATTTCTTACCAAGACAAAGAAGGCAACGAAATAAGTACCAGTCCGCTTAGCGGAAAGACTGGAGAAGCGGTAGCAGTTAAACCAGAAATTCCAGCAGGCTGGCAGCTAGTACCAAGTCAAGAAGTTCCAAAGACTGTCACAGCAACAGCCGAAGGTATTCCAACTGTAGTAATTCAGGTTGAACATTCAACGATTACGGTTACTGCTGATACTCCTGAGGATAAAATTCCAAATGGTAAGGTTCCAGGCAACCCCAATGAAACTTATCCAAAAATGGAAAAGTTAGTTTCTGAACCAACTAGAACAATCGTTGTAAATAAGCCAGATGGAACTAAAGAGATTGTTACGCAAAGTGTTAAGTTTACTAGAACTGCTACGTTTGATGAAGTAACTGGTGAAGTAACTTACAGTGATTGGAAGAGTGCTGATTTTGCTGTTTGGGAAGCTTATACTCCAGAAAAAGTTGCTGGCTACACTGCTAGTCCAAACGTGGTAGGAGAAGAAGCAGTTAATGCAACTACTGAAAATTCAACAATTGAAATTACTTATATTAAGGATAAAATTCAAGCGAGCCAAGTAGTTCAACTTATTGATTCATCGGGGCAAGTAATTGCTTCAACTACTGTTGTTGGAGAATTGGGCCAAGAAGTAACTTACGATTTGCCACTTCCAACTAATTGGGAATACACCAATGATAAGCCAGCTGATCAAGTTAAGATTGAAAATGGTATAACTAAAATTGCAATTCAACATAAGACTGAAGAAGTTACTGATATTCAAACTGTAACAGAAACAATTCACTTCAAATACACTGATCAAAGTCAGGCTTTACCAGATACTATTCAAACTATCACCTTTATTCGTAACGGTATTAAAGACTTGGTAACTGGTAAAACTGTTTGGGGTGAATGGGATAAGGAAAGTTCAACTTTCCCAGAAATTGTTGCTCCTAATATTTCAGGCTATAGTCCAAATCCGATGACTATTGCTGCTCAAACTGTAAGTCCAAATTCGCAAAATCTTGAATTTACAATTACTTATAGCCCGATAAATAAGCCAAATGATGCCAACAATAAGCCAACAAAACCTGAACATAACAAGCCGGTTGAACCAAATAAGCCGAATAATAAGCCAGCTAAGCCTATTCAACCAAGCAAGAAGCCGACTACTCATAAGGTACCTGCAAAGCCTGTAACTCCAATAATTCACAAACCTTCAATCAAGAATAGTAATACTAAGCCTCTTTATGAAGTAAAAGATTTCCTAAGAGGAAGTCATAAGCTTGAGAATGGTACAATTGTTGACGAACATGGTAGAGTACTTTATGAAAATGGTAAATTGACTCGTTTAGGTAGAGATATGCTTAAAAAAGGGCATGCAAAGATTTTGCCGCAAACTGATCAAAAAGATAGTGAAAATATTAGTTGGATTGGTACACTTTTAGCTGGATTGGGAATCTTTGGATTAGCTGACCGCAAAAAGCGTAAAAAGAAAGACTAATATTAAATAAAAATCATGGAAAAAATGGCTCTTTGTCAAATCCTGTTGATAAAGAGTAAAGAGTTAGAACCAAGCAATTATTAAATTGCTTGGTTCTTTTTCTTTTACTTTGTTTTCTTCAAGTCTGATGCGAGTTAAGAGATTAATATAATTAGAGTAGCCATAGGCTGCTCTTTCAATTTGTTTAATTTTGCGATTGAAGCCTTCAAGACAACCATTGGAATAAGTTAGAGCGGCTCCATTTAAGATAGCCAGCTATTTTTTACAGAATGTCATTAGTGTTTTATGCATTAATTCTCCAACTGGTTCCTTAGAAAAGATAAGTGCTTTTAAGGCTTGCCCATCATGATTCTTTAAAGCCGAAATAAAGTCTTGCATTAATTCATAAGAAGCACTTAAGACTTTTAACTTAGAAGCATTGAAAATAGAACCACAAAAAGGACAAGTAGGTTGAATTAAGACAGCTTCAAAGATCTTACATTTTTTACCATGGATGAATTTATAATATTGCTCTTTAATATCAAGCATAAATTTAATACAAGCATTAGTAGAAGAGGACTAGGCCCTCTTTTTTTATTGCATAAAAACCTGTTAATAGATTACTCTTTTTCTGAGTAAACCATTATCAGGAAAAAGTATAGAGCCATAAAAATAGCGTTGATTAGTGTAAAGCCAATCAACGCTATTTTTATAATTATAGATTAATCGCGATTTCCGCCCATGCCAAAAATTTGAAGCAAGAACATGAAAATGTTGATGAAATCAAGGTACATATTTAACGCACCCATTACAGCTAATCCGGTGTCTGAAACTTGACCGCCGTAAGTCATATAAATTTTCTTAGCATTATGTGCATCATAGGCTATTAAGCCAGTGAAAAGTAATACACCAATGCAAGAGAATATAAAGGTAGCAGCACCACTTCTGATGAAGAAGGCATTTACTAGCCATGCAACTAAGAAACCGATTAAAGCAGCGCCAAGATATGAACCCCAATTACTTAAATCACGCTTAGTTACAGTACCAAAAATTGCCATTGCTGCAAATACACCAGCTGCAGATAAAAAGGCACCTGCAATTGAAGCAGTGGTGAAGGCACCAGCAATAAAGGTAAATTCAAAGCCATAGACTGCTGAAAGAATTAACAAAAGGACTAAACCCAGTGTCGGATTCTTAGCTGCCTTAAAGCTGATAGTCATACATAAAACAATTGGAACAAAAATAATGATCCAGTAAACGGCTTGTGACATATTAGCAATTGCTGAAGCAAATACAGTTGTCGTCAAGAAAGCAGTTGCGGCAGAAACTAAAACAGCCAAAATCATTAGACTGTACATCTTAGTTAAGAAGCTGTTAACTGCAGAAATGTCTTGGACTTGACGCCGTCCTGGATTATTTGAAAAGTTATCCATAGATTACTACACTCCTTTTATTTAATTGTCCCATCTATTTTACCGTATTTAGGGCCTAAATGATAAATAGTAAGTTTTTCTTATAAAAAAACTAAACCAGGCAGAAAAATATCTAATAAAAATGATATCATGTATAGTAAAAATAGAGGAAGTGATTTTTGATGAAGAAAAGATATATTGATGATGACGTACGCGGTCAAAGAAGTGAGCATCCGGATAAAATAGGTGAGTTTAATTGTAAAATGATTCTGTCGTTTACTAAAGCTGCTGCAGATAAATATCATCAGCTAACCAGCTCACAAAAAACATTTATTGATCGGGAGCTTGATGATTTAAAATTTAATCAAGATACCACTATCAATAAAAAAGTAAATGCGGAATTAGACCAAGCAATCGTCTTTGAACGAAATGATCATGAAATAATAATTACAGATATAGTTGCTCAACCTACGCGTGACAGTCAGGAATATCGACGTGCGCAAATTAGGATGGACCGACAGAACCATTAATTTTAAGCCAAAGTTGGTGAATTACATAAACAGATAAATATGAAGCACACCATGTACAAATCCAGAGTAGTAAGACAGCTAAATAAATATTTTGTAAAGCTAGCTGTTTAAAATTAAAATATTGCCAAAAGATACGATCCCAAAAAACATTGGCTAAAAATGCTCGATAAGCATAAAAAGCTAGAAAGTGAATTGATTTTAGCCAGTAGTTCATATTAAAGACTTTTTGTGCAATACAGATTAGGTAAATCAAGAGGATAACCGCTAAAGCATAAATTGCCATTGAAGGTAGGTAATAACTGTCGTTGGTTAGGTCTGTTAATTTGGAAGTGGCTAAAAATAAATCTCTGGTCCAAAAATAGGTTAAAAGGTAAAATCCCACAATTAGCCACCAATATGTAAACAGAAAAGTTTGAATTTCATGATGAAAATTCCAGCTTAAGCCACCGTAGAGCCCAAAGATCAAAAAGCTGATAAAGATACGATCTAATAAATACCAATGGGTAGCTTCGGGACCATTTAAAACGAAGCGATCATAAAAAATTAACCAGGCAAAGTAAATAATTCCGGAACTAATAACTGCGATTAGTAGTCGTCGATAAGAATGCTGGACCCAGTTGCAGACTGATTTGATTCCAGGCATGATAAGCAAAAATTGCAGCATCATGACACTGTACCAAAGATGAGGTGCAGCATTACCACTGAAGAATTGCCAGATGAATGTGGCAATATTGTGAAAATGCCCGTGTTGCTGCAGATTAGGCATAGCAATGAGATAAACTAAAGTCCAAGCAAAAGTAGGAAAGAAGTTATTATCCCACTGGTCGGTAAAATATGATTTTAAAGGTAATTTTGCCTGCTGGTCATTTTTCCTAATTACGGTAAAGACAATTCCGAAAATGAAGGCTGGTGAAGTGAATTTGACGAGGTTATAAAGTGATGCCAAAAAGAGCTGCTGTGAATGATCGAATGGTAAGGTCAAGAAAAGAGTAATAATTGGTTGCAACATAACACAACCGTTAGCAATAACCTTGAGATAATCACCAATATCAGCTAACCACCAGTTACTTTTATGGTCATTAATTTGCATTATTTATTCCTGAATTCTAGTAGATTGCGTAAAAAAGTTCCTAAAGACGATGGTCCTAGGAACTTTTTTACTGATATGATTATTTTCTACTTTTCTTTAGCCCACTTCAAGCCGATTCCGGTGATTCCGCTCAAAATAGAGAAGATTGGTGAAAGAAGACTGAAGAAGACGAATGGTAAGAAATGTAAAACTGGCACACCTAAAGTTGAAGCGGCGAATGAACCGGCAACACCCCAGGGAATTAAGTAGTTAATTACGCTACCGCCGTCTTCAAGTACGCGGCTAAGGGCTAATGGTGAAAGCTTAATTTTATCAAAAGCCGGCTTAAATGCACGACCAGGTAAGATAACTGATAGGTATTGTTCACCAACAAAAAGGTTGATACAGATACCAGATAAAATGGTGACCGTAATTAAACGACCAGGCTTGGTTAAATGTTTAACGAGTGGTTCCATTGCGCTTTGCACAATGTTGAACTTCATGAGCATCCCACCCAAAGATAAGGTAGAAATGATCAAAGCTACTGTAGCCATCATGCTGGAAATACCACCACGGGTTAATAAGGCATTAACAGAAGCATCACTAGTTTTAGCCACAAAGCCGTTCATAACTAAATTGTTAAGCGATTGAATAGATTCGTGGGGACTTTGAATAAAAATCATGATTACAGTAACCGCAATATTTAAAAAGAGCGTAGGGATTGCGGAAATTTTGCGCCAAGCACAAAAGATCATCAAGATAATTGGGACAATTGCCCACCAGCTGATACTGAAGTTAGTTTGTAAAATATGTGAAGTACGTTCAATCTTAGTTGGATCCATGTTGCCACTGTTGCCTAAGATCCAGAATAAAATTAATGAAACTACAAAAGCAGGAATGGTTGACCACATCATATTTTTAATGTGGGCGAATAATTCACTTTCGGCAACTGCTGAAGAAAGGTTGGTTGAATCGGATAAAGGAGACATCTTATCGCCAAAAACAGCTCCAGAGATAATTGCCCCAGCAACTAAGGCAGGATTAAGGTTCATACTAGTTCCGATCCCAAAAAGCGCAATCCCAACAGTTGAGATTGTGGTAAAACCACT
Organism: uncultured Lactobacillus sp.; assembly: GCF_947367125.1. Taxonomy (GTDB): domain Bacteria; phylum Bacillota; class Bacilli; order Lactobacillales; family Lactobacillaceae; genus Lactobacillus. The sequence continues at coordinate 11,973 of NZ_CANBCQ010000036.1, read as the reverse complement.
ACCGATTGCCATCCCAATAATTGAACAAACAATAAAAACAGATGGAACGAAGAAACTGCCACTGATTAAGTGGAAACCCAGGACCATGATGGAAGGGATGATTCCTGCTTTAATCCAGATCCCGATCAAAGCGCCGATTAAAATAAAGATAAAAATCGGAATAATGGCTACACTAATTCCTTCTTTGATGCCATCTTGAACATCTTGCCAGGAAAAGCCACGCAGTCTAGCCCAAAAGGTAAGTAAAAGGACAGTGAATAAAACTGGCACTTCTGGAGAAAGGGCAAACTTGATAACTGCCAATCCCAGAATAGTGAGGAGTGCAATTAAGATAATAATTGATTCAGTAAAGGAAACTTTCTTTTTCTTCATTTTTATTCCTCCAAATAAAAAATCCCGTTGACTTATTAGTCAACGGGACGACAATAGCCGTGGTACCACCCACTCTTTCAAGCATAAGAACTTGAATCTCTATCAGATGGTAACGGTTCTGAATTTTTCCGAACAACATTATAACGATGTATTTCGTCAAGCTTTGCCTGCCTGGTTTGCAGCTACCACCAGTTCTCTGAACGCTGAGCAAAGTTGCTACTTTTCGTTTCTTGTTGAGCAATATGATAGCAAGATTAAAAATATCTGTCAATAGATTTAAGCAAAATCTTTTTGAATGTGACGTATTTACAGAAAAGCTATTTTTTAGTATAGTGCATGAAATAAGAGAAGTGAAATTTAGTGCAGTAATTATGCTGCTCATGTTATTATTAATAGGAAAGATACATAACAACGAGTTATATAAGAGGATTAAGATGAGAATACATAAAAATAAAGAACTTGATCTGGCTAATGCTAGACAGAGATTCAGTATTAGAAAATTAACAATAGGAACAGCCTCCGTTCTTCTAGGGACTGTTTTTTATTTAGGCTCAACAGCTACAGTAAGTCATGCAGAAATAACTGAAGCCAAAAATGCGACGACTGAACAAGTTGAAAATTCGATTGTTGATTCTAGTCACAAAAATGATGTGCCTGATCAGAAGATTGAAATAAACGATAAGGCAACTGTGAATGAAAAAGATATTGCTACAGATGCTGTAAAGCAAGCTAGCTCCCAAGAAAAAATTGGAGGGGTAAAGCAATCTACTGATCCGGAAAATCAAAGTGAGGCTAAAGCTGAAACTGATAATAACCAAATTACAGCCAATAAAGCTACTAATCAAACGATTGACTCTCAAAAATTGACTCAATTTAGTAAGGCGGACGTAAAGTCACTCATGGCTTCTAAAGCTGTTGTTCAGACCGAAGGTAAAACTGAGTTTAATACTGATAAAACTAAAATTAGTTCAGGTAATTCAATAGTTATTAATTTCAATACTAATGAAGCTAAGGCAGGAGATATTTATAAAGTTATTATCCCTGAGACTACCGCTGATGGTTTTGATGCAACTAACTCTGATGGTCAAGGGATTGATAAAGTTACTGCTGGTCAATTTCAGGGAAACTATGGTAATTCTGTAACTACGTATGACAAAGATAAAAAACAATGGGTGATTACTGATACATTTACTAAAGCAAATGCCAATAGTCAGCCTATTTTAGTTAATACAAATTCTAATTTTAGTGCTGATAAGCTCCACTCAACTGGTACATTTACCCGTCAAGCGTTTTTATATAAGAATGATGAGCTGTTAAAGACTATTGAATTTGAGCAAACTATTGCCAAGAATATTTACTTGAGTTGGGATACTTATACTACTGGTTCTAGTGATGCAAGCCATGCATTGTATACATTGAGTGGGAAGGAAGTTAATCCTGGAGTTGGTGATGATCTTCCACTTAAAGCTAATACAGATTATGAGTGGCGTTTGAATGTAAATAATTTTGGTGAAAATTTTAATCACGGAACTACTTTAGAAGTTCCAATGCCGGCTAACTTTGTGTTGAATACTGAGGCAACCAATGCCGCTAATAGCAATATTATATCTGATTATCACGGTGTATTTACCCAAGATGGTCAAAAGATAAGGCTAGTTTTACCAAAGTTAACGCAAAATATTCCAAATAGTGGTTATTCTATGGGGATAAACCTTATTGGTCAGTTTAAGATGGATACTCCAAAAGGAAATACCACCTTATCTACTTCAGATAGACCAACGGTGACTCAGAAAACAAATGATACAACAGGAGTGGCAACTAAATCTATTACCCCTGTAACAGTAACCATTCTTGTTCAAGATCATGGATTAGATGATTTGCCAGCAGGTAGTGTATTTACAGCTTCAATTGCTCCAGATAAGTATGATTATGACCAAATCACTGGTGAAATTGATAAAACTAAGCCAATAACTGCAATTGAAGATAAAACCAATCACAATTTGAATAATAACATTGGCGTTAGAAATATTACGGCATATGATCTTAATAATGTTTCCATGACGGTCAATGTACCTGATGGGATGGATATTAGTGGATTATCAACGCCTTCAGATAATCGTGCTTATAAATATGTGTTTACTCTTGACGATGGCACAACTCAATCAGGCAGTGTAGCTGCTAATAGTGTATCTACTGTGATACCTGCAATCACTGGTAAGAAGATCAAGAGTGTTAAACTAACTTTTGATAAGGTAAAAGCTTTTGACTCAATTAATGGTTTTGGATTAAATGGAGTATTAGCTAAGAAATATTCTGATGGCAGTGAAGTAAAGGCAGGCAATAATTTGCATACTGACCTATATGTAATTGCTGATGGAATTAAAGATGCCAAAAATCCTGCTCACTTTACGCAAAATGAGGTTATCATTGAAAAAGCTCCAGTAAAGCCTGAAATACATTATAATCAAATTAATGCAATGGGACGGCAAACAAACGACCAACCTGGGGCCAAAGAAGCTGGATATATTGATTTATATAGCTATGATTTGCTAAAAAAACCAGAAAAATTAACATATTATGTCGTTTTGCCAACTAATGCAAACTTGAATAGTTCTAAGCCAATGTATGGAGATGCTGTAGGTGAAGTTACTAGCTTAACGCAATTTAAAACTAATGGCAGAACGATTGTTAAAATTACAGGCGATTTTGTTCAAAAAGCAACAGCTAATAGCCATGATGTTTATTTGAAGTTAGATAATTCAAATCTAATTACGAAATTAAATTTGACTAGCGATTATCAAGTATACGTATCATTGCCTCAAGGAGAGAAGCTGCGATATAATTCAAGCCGAGTTACTGATAACCAAGTTCTTCCATTTGTTGAAAATTCAACCAATGCTTATAGACTAACTTCTGGTAATTGGAATGTTATTGCAGCTACTGGTACTTATTCAACGAGTTTGGCACAAGGTAATAAAAATACAAACTTAATTCCAAATGGTCAGTCTGACGATAAAGGCTCATGGAATATGACCTTCTCTAATGTTTTGGTTAACTCTGAAGACAAAGACACTTATCATGCAGTTATTGTTTCTCATGTTCCGGGAACCGACGATGGTAAATCAGAATTTAATTTCCAACTAACTGGTGATAACTCAGCGCAAGTTGTAAACCTTAATACTGGGGATGCTATTACTTCTGGTGTTCAGAACTACTATTCTATTGATAACCTTAATATCAATAGCTTAAATCGTGACGATCCTGATCTAATGTCTCACTTTGTTACTGCTGATAAAGTTACGGATTGGTCAAAAATTAAAACGGTTTTAACTACAATTGGTAAAATTCCAGGAAATACAGTTTATGGCGTTAGTTTAAATGGATATGATCCAACTTTCGCTAAAGATGTTAATAAAACAGCATATGCTTCATCTGCTGCTTGGACTGACGATTTAAATCCAGTAACTATTGCCGCTGGTGATAAGGGGTCAGCTGCAATTAATATTTCGGGTCAGTCTACCATCAAGTTTAAGCTTCATTTTGAAGATGGTAGTCAAGTGGATATCTCTGTTCCAACGATGAATCATACTTATAAAGATGGAATTGATACGGTAAAGCAGTCGGACTTTATTTCTGCAACTAAGAACAGTGATTTTGATGACGCAGTTAATAAAAAGAATTATACTTTAATTCCTGAAGCAATAATAAATGCTATTCCAGATGGCTATGTTTTGGATATTGAATCCGGTTATAAGATTGAAAATTCAGATACCAAGTATCCTAATAATATGTCAAATGGAACTGCAGCTTTTGGTAAGACCTCAATGTATGACTTTGATGGCGATACTGTTGTTTACAATTTAGTTAAGAAACGCGACTTTGTACGTAATATTGTAGTCAAGCGTCATGTTGAATTTGTTGATGAAAGAAATCAAACTAATAAGTTGCAGAAAGACTATGATTTGGAAACTCCATTAACACTTACGATTAATGGAAGCTATAATCCTTTGACTGGTGCAGTAGATCAAATTGACTTTGATGCTTTGTTTAAAAACTTAAATCTTGAAAATTATCAGGTTCCTGCAAATATAGGCACTTTCTTAAGAGATGGCAACAATGGACAAGACTATTATGGTGTGCCTAACAGTGTATTCAAGGATGGTGTTGGGTCAAGGTTGCCAGATGATTTGAAAGAAAACCGGAATACGGGTGTCGTATATGATATTAAGTCAGGCGGTCTTTCTCTAAATACGGATAAAAAAGTAGCCGATAATACTATTGAGTTTGATCAAAATCTAACTTTCTATTATGTACCTAGTCGAGCTAATTTGATTTTAATGGGTCAAGGATTAGGCGAGAAGAATCAATTACTTGATACTTCTAATAGTGTAGACGAAAACTATCATGAAAATAGCAATATTGTGTTTAAATTTGATGATCAAACACTTGCACGTAGTGGATACACTTACAAGGTATATTACTTTGATGGGCAGGATTTGCAAACTTTAGTTCAAAGCGCTAATACTAGCTTTATTCTTACAGAAAAAGAAAATACAATAGATTATGTAACTCAATCACAATTACTAGATATGCTTACTGTTAACGGCGAGGGCGAAAAGTATGATACTTTGCTAGATGCGCTAAAAGCACATCCAAAGTATGATACGATGGTTGACAATGATGATTTGAAAATTAATGGCAATACGCAAAACTTCTTTGTGGTTTATACGCCAGTTGAAAACCGTAAACAGACTCTGTATATCCTAAGTGATAATGATCCATATACTGAAAACGCTACTACTAAAACGTATGCTTTGCCAAAAACTACTGAGGAAGCAGATGAATCTGGTACAGATTACTTTAAGGTTCAAGGAGAGACCGGTAATAGCCTAATTAAACCTACCACAAATGGATCGCAAACATATAATGCTTTTGACCCATATAATTCATGGCAGAATGGCCAATATGAGACTGATAAAGATGGTAATCAGGTTCATCATCATCCGTCTCTTCCTGAAAATGATCCACTTGGATTAGGAATGCTAAGCATCTACAAACGAGCTGGCTATTACATTGATAAGGCAACATATCAAGTAACAGACAAGGAAGGAAAATTACATACAGTAGTAATTACTAACAAGTTAAATAAAGATAAGTTTGTTTCGAATAATAGTGATAGTGTAAATTCAGCAATGCTTAATTTACTGACATATTTAACTACAGGTAAATTATCGAGTGGTTCTAGTCTTAATCTTTCAGAAAATGGTATGTCAAAAGATGATAGCAGCTTTGTAGTTTCTATCACAGGCTTATCAGGTGCGAAAACTTATACTGATGATACTGGAACCTTGAACTTAGAACTTCCAGCAGATGCTACTTGGAGCTTTGATAATACTGATTATGATAATAAGGATGACAAGAATATAGATTTACATCCACAAATCATTAAATTAAGTTATGCGGCATATCCGATTGATCAAAACAGTACCCCTGTTAATGTAAAGATACACTATATAGATGTTGATCAAATACCTCCTTTGACTCAGGAAGCTATTGATTCTTTTAAAGAGTCAGGCACTATTTTAGCTCCAGCAACTAGTAAATATTCTGCAATGTATAATTCTGGTACAGAACTTGAGCTCAATAGTGATGGAACAGAGATGATTGAGGGATCTGACAATCCAGTAACGATTGAAATTAATAAAGCCGATCAAATTTATGATAATACTGCAAAAGACGATCAAATTCTTGCTTTATTAAAGAAACAAGGTTACATAGTTGTTCAGCGCGATAAACAAACACGTGGTGAACAACAATATGATCCATATTCTTCTGATGCATCCAATGGTTCGTATGATGGTAATTATGGTTCATACGATGGAAATTATATTCCTAGTGAGCAAAACTACTATGTATTCGTTAAAAAAGCTCATAAGATCAATTATCAAGTAGTTGTGGAAGATGAAAATGGTAATGTTGAAAGCAAAAAGTTAGTAGACCCAACTGAATTAGGAGAAGGAACGACTGATGATGACATTGCTACAGCATTAGTAAATCCCGATGAAGGTCATAGTCAAACTTTTGCTCAAAAATATCAAAATATTATTGATAGCATCAGTTCAAATTACACTGTAGTGCCTCACGCTTCTACGGATGCTAAGCTTAAAAAGACCGATATACTTGATGGTCTTAAATTTGAAGGAGATCCGCAATTAGTAACTATTTACGTAACTCACAAGAAGGGAAATGTAACTATTCACTATATTGATGTTGATGGCTCTGATAAGACTAATGATTTTGAACCAGCTGATGGTGCAGAAATTACTGATCCAGAGCAAAGCTTTGAAAATCAAAATTATGGTGATACATACAGTAATACTCCTTGGGACTATACTAGTGATAACTATGTTCTAGCTACTACTTCACTTCCTGATGGGGTAACCTCAGGTATAGTTGATAAGCCAAATACTGATATTTATGTTTACTTGAAGCATAAGAAGACAGTAATTACTGAAACTACTACTTTGCATGAAAATATTAAGTATCAATATGAAAATGGTAATCAAGCTAAACCAGATTATGATCATTCAATTGAGTACACCAGAGAAAACATTAAGGACAATCATACTGGCAATACTACTTATAGAGAATGGAAGCCCGGCAAGGATCAAAAAGCTACAGCTTTTGAAGATGTAACTTCACCAACAATTGGTGGCTATACTGCAGATAAGGCTGAAGTCGCTGCACCAATCCCAGCAGATAATGACTTCGTAAATGGTAAGACCCATAATTATAACTATGTTGTGAAATATACAGCTGATGGGCAAAAGATTACTGTTAACTATATTGACGACACAACAGGTAAGACTTTAGCTACTAAGGAATTAACTGGTAAATCTGATGAAAATTCTAACTATGCTACTAACGATTCAATTAGTAGTTACAAGGAGCAACATTATGATTTAGTTTTTGATGAAACCGGTGGTAAAGAATTAGTCTTCGATCATGATGATAAGAAGGATCAAGTTTATAATGTTCATTTGACTCATCACATGACACCAATTAATGATTCTAAGACTATTAACGAAACGATTCATTATGTTTACGAGGACGGTACTAAGGCTTATAAAGATACAAAAGGTATTCCAGTAACATTCACTCGTGATGGGCAACATGATGAAGTAACTGATAAAGATAATTGGAATGATTGGAAGTCTGAAAAGAATAGCTTTGATGAGGTTAGATCTCCAGAAATTGCAGGTTACACTCCTGATCAAGCTAAGATTGGCAAGATAACTGTTGATCATGATTCTAAGGATATTGAAAAGACAGTAACTTATAAGATTGACAATCAAAAAGCTCAGCTTCGCTTCTACGATGATACTGATGGTAAATTCATTGAATTGGCCCCAGATATTAATGTAAATGGTGATAGTGACAGTAAACTTAACTTTGACATTCCATCATCTTATAACTTCACAAACTATAACTTCGTGGCTGTAGCTAAAGGAAATGATCCAAAAGATAGTTCTGATAAACTTAATGGCAAGAAATTATCTGGTGTGGATTATGGTAAGTTTGATAAAGATAAGAATAAAGATCAAGTCTTTATCGCTCACTTTACTCATAAGACTGAGCCAATTAATAATACCAAGGTCGTTAACGAAACTATCCATTACGTCTACGAAGATGGCACGCCTGCTCACGAAGATGTGAATAAACAGGTAAAATTCACTGAGACAGGAATTCGCGACTTAGTAAATTCAAAGAATACTAAGATTGAATGGACTAAATCACAGGATTTTGATGAAGTTAAATCTCCAGCAATCGCAGGTTACACTCCTGATCAAGACAAGATTGATAAGATAACTGTTAATCATGATTCTAATGATATTGAAATAACTGTAACTTACCATCGTGATGTTGTTCCAGAAGGACCAATTGATAAGCAGTCTATTCCAGATCAGCATAATAAGTCTGAAAAACCAGTTGTTCCAGATAAAGCAGACAAATCTGATAATCCTACTAAGAAAGAAAAAATAGTAGAACACAAGACAGCTAAGCATCATAAGATTGAAAAGCATGCTGTGCATAATAGTTCGAAGTCGGGAAAATCAAAAACATCGAAGACTAAGAAAAATTACTATGAATCAATTTCTGGTGTTAAGGGAAATGCTTTAGAAAAAGGTCAAAGAGTAAGAAATAGAGATAGTAATAGCCTTAATACTCCTAAGGGACTAAGCAGTAGTTCTAAAGTGACGGATGTAAAGGTAAGAAATAATACTACTAATAGCGTTGAACGTGGAAAATTACCACAAACCGGTGAAAATGATAATCATTTAGGCTTAATCGGCTTGATTTTAAGCTGTGAGGCAACTTTATTCGGTATTGCGGACTATAAGCGCAAGCGTGAAAAGTAGTTTAAATGACTTGAAAAACATGTTTCTAAGGAAGCATGTTTTTTCATTGCATAAAATCACACAATAGTTGAATCTATTTAGATACTAGATTTACAATTGAGGAAATATAATTATTACATTGCTTGGGATAGTAATTAAGAGGAGTATTTATGCATAAAAAACGAGCTTTATCCATCTTTTTGGCACTTTGTGCCTTTGCAATATTTTTATTCATTGTGCATCCAGGAGATAAGCTGGACAATGGAATTAAGAATCAGAAAGAGCAGCTGCATGATTACATGAAGTTTCATCATATCAATGGTGTAATGTTAATTAATGATAAAAAGGGGCAGCCGATTGTTATCCAAAATAAGGAGACCACTGATTCAAACCAAATAGTTAACGCTAATCAATTGTTTCCGATTGCTTCGCTACAAAAAATTATGACGGGAACTGCAATTTATCAGCTGCAACAAGAAAAATTATTAGGTTGGACTACCTCTTTATCTAACTATTATCCTCAAGTTTTAGGTAGTAAAGATATTACAATTCGTGAGCTAATGAATCATACTAGTGGTTTAGTTAACAATGCTCGACCATCTTCTCCGCTTAAAAATCAGAAAGAACAAATAGCTTATATGCTTAATCACATGGAGAATGATCATCTTCATACTTGGGATTACCAAGATGTTGATTATGAATTGTTAGCAGCTATTATTAGCAAGCAAACTAATTTAAGTTATAATACTTATATTCAGACCAATTTTGCAAAACCACTTAAACTCCAGAAAGTTAAGGATTTCTCTGAAGTTAATCAGAATGAGATCCCTCAGCCAATGAGTAAAAATGTTGACTGGCACCAAGTGACAGTGACGACGTCATCGGACTTTGGAGCAGGGAACCTATTCATGTCACCAATTGATTATTGGAAATTTGTATATAATGATGTGTTGGAAAATCCTAAAATGGTAAACGAGTATTACCACCAAGCCCAGCATCAGACAGTAGCTTACTTTGGTGGCGTGTATTTTAATGGTGACATCATTCGTGCTAATGGTAGTATCCCTGGTTATAATTGCTGCTTTGTTGCGAATTACAAGACTAAGCGTATGATTATGTTATTTTCTAATAATATTAACTATTTGAGGTTGAAAGTAGCGGCTAACCATATTTTGCATGCATATATGGGTGATAGTTGGTTCTAAAAAGCAGGCGATTATTTTTTGAAGCACAAAGATTGGTCAAGTATTATAATAATAGAGAGCTATTTTTTAAGGTTGAGTGAGTATGAAAAAGAATCAAATTATAGATTTAGAAATTACCGATCTTTCGTATGAAGCAATGGGTGTAGCCCACTATGAGGGGATGACCGTATTCGTCACTAACGCCCTTCCGGGTGAAATTGTTAGTGCCAAGATTTTGAAGGTTAAAAAGAATTTTGCCTTTGCTAAAATTGAAAAAATTAAAAAAGAAAGTCCTGATCGCGTTAAGATTAAGTTAAATCAATGGGTGCAAACGGGACTAGCATCTTTAGCTCATATTAAATATGACAAACAGCTTGAATTTAAGCGTAATCAAGTTGTTAATTTGTTAAAAAAGGCACACTTGGATGAAATTGAAGTTGGTCAAACTTTACCTAGTCCAGAGCAAACTGGTTACCGTAATAAGGCTCAAGTGCCAGTGCGGGAATATAATGGCCAACTGGAGATTGGTTTTTTCAGACGTCATTCGCATGATTTGGTGCCATTAACCAATTTCTTTACTACCGATCCTGAGATTGATCGAGTATTAGTGGCTGTTCGCGATGTTTTGCGCAAGTACAAGGTAGCGCCATATAATGAAGTGAATAATACTGGGATCATTCGTTATCTTGATGTGCGCCGCAGCAAGGCTACTGGTGAAATCATGGTAATTTTGGTTAGCCGAGTTAAAGACTTCCCACAAATGATGGGTGTTGCTGCCGAGATTAGCGAAATTCCTAAAGTTTCTGGCTTGATTTTGAACTATAATCCCAAGAAGACTAATGTGATTTTAGGTAAAAAGGATTACTTGGTCTTTGGTAATGATCAGATTACTGATAAAATTGGCGATTTGAAGTTTAGAATTTCACCGCAAAGTTTCTTCCAGATTAATTCACTGCAAACTCCTCGTTTGTATGATTTAGCGATTAAACAAGCGGAATTGAAACCAGACGATGTTGTAATTGATGCCTATTCAGGAATTGGTACGATTGGCTTAAGCGTAGCTAAGCATGTTAAGGTCGTGCGTGGAATTGAAGTTGTCCGAGATGCCATTAAAGATGCTAAAGATAATGCTGAACTTAATGATATTGATAACGCTGAGTATTATTTAGGTAAGGCAGAAGAAGTAATGCCGCGTTGGGCCAAGAGTGGTTTAAAGACTGATGTTGTGTTTGTAGATCCACCGAGAAAAGGCTTGACACCTGAATTTATTAATGCGACTGTTAAGACAGGACCAAAGAAGGTTGTTTATATCTCATGTAATCCTGCAACGATGATTCGTGATTTGCTTTTGTTTCAAGAGCAAGGCTATGAATTTAAGCGCATTGATCCTGTTGATATGTTCCCACAAACGCCACATGTAGAAGCTGTAACTGTTTTGACAAAGAAGAAGTAAAAATGATTATTAAACCATTAATTAGTGAAGACGAAGCAAAACAAACTAGTAAACTTTTCCAAACTACTTGGCAAGAAACTTACAAGGGTATGTTGCCAGATGTATTTTTGGATAATATTCCAGCTAATGCTTGGGTAAAGCGGCTTAATGAAAGTGGTCGCCATAATTTGATTTTTGAAGATGATGATAACAAGGTTCGAGCTGCAGTTAGCTATGGTCGTCCACGTGACACCAGAATGTTAGGGTGCGGCGAATTAATGGCCTTGTATGTTGATCCTGATTTTCAAGGTTATAATGTAGGGAAAACCTTGTTAAATGCCGCTGAAAATGAGTTGAAAAAGATGGGTTACGGCAAGATTTATCTATGGTGCTTAGCCGATGATAAGGATGCCCAAGAGTTTTTTGCTCATTTTGGCTGGCGTAATATTGCTACCCAGCGTTTTATTGAAATTGCTGGTAAAGAATATAAATATTTGTTGTTCCAGAAAAATGGCTCTTTGTCAAATCCTGTTGATAATGAGTAAATGAATAGAATCAAGCAACCATTAAAAGGCTGTTTGGTTCT
>NZ_CANBCQ010000035.1 GCF_947367125.1 uncultured Lactobacillus sp. | reverse complement strand
TCTTGTGAACCTAGCCCAGCATACAGCTTCAAATGTGAAGTTGAAACGAATTTAATTTCATCAATCCAATAGCCCATTGCCAGCATGTTCTGCAGGTTTTTAATGATAAACTTCTGCATTTGCAAAGTTTTGACATAATCCCAAGGAATTTTCATCCCTACATGTCGCAATCCGGTCTTATAAACTTCAAACTTTTCTGGTTCAGCATTAAGAGCAGTACTCATAATGTGTACCATTGAAGGAATCGTACCTTGAGCGTGTGACATCAAAATATGAACAAAAATAATGAAGCGGTAAGTATCATCATCATCGCTAATTCTATAAGCTTTGCGGTCTTGTCCTAGTAGGTCTAGGGTTGTGCCTTTAGCTTCTTTAATCGAGCGCCATTTTGCTACTTTTTGCGCTTCATCGCTTACTTTTTCGAGTTCTTGGTTATAAACATCAAGCAACTTGTAAAGTACCGTATCATCGCGCTTATTCCAGTGATCAGCCAATTGTGCTATAAGTTGGTCAGTTGTCTCATAAGCCAATTAAATCAACCTCCACATTATCAATATCACAATGGGCAAATTCAGAACGCCCAATAGCAATATCATTACTGCTAAAATCGGAATTATCATCTTTAATAGTGATAATAGCATCATTAACACCATTGACGTCATAAGTAACGGGGTAAAGCTTAGTTAAAAATACCTTTTGTCCCATTTCTAGATTATTAATTTCATCGCAAATAGCTTGCTTAACATCGTCAACGCCAGCATCACTATTCCATGCGTCATTGGTATTAATTTGAACTTTAACTTTGATGTTATGCTGCTTAGCATGATCAAATTTAACTTCTTTAGGTGTCCCAGTTGCATCTTTAGCAGTCATCACAATTGAGCCAGCTAAAGATATTCCCGTGGCGCACCGATCAACTAAAGTTTGTGCAATATCGTGGTCGCTACCTCCTAGTACATAAATATGAACCGAGCATTTAGGATTGCCAAATTCGTCTGTCTCATAAGTGGAATTGTCAATAATTCCAACTTCTTTAACACCGTTAAGGTTCATTAATGCTGATTTTATACCAGGCTCTGTAGGACCAGGGCGTGCAGCATTTTCCATAATTAAACGATGTCTAAAAGTTTCATCGTCTTCATAGTCCTGCCCACCGCCTGCGGGCTTTGGGTTAGTAACTGAAATAATTTCTTCATCAGGATTTGATACAAGTGTAATTGAATTAGCAGGAACGTTGGTCATCTCACCAGTGTCTTCGCTTTGGACAGTCCCAACACCTTGCCAAGTGCCATCATCTTGCTTAGTAGTGAGTACATCATCAAGCAAGTCAAATACAAGACCGTCTTCAGTTTCAAATTTTTCGTCTGCCTGAATTAAGTACTCTTCTTCTGTTGTAATTACAACTTCAGCCAATGAATTTGAATCAATCTTTCTTGAAAGGTTAACGTTTGCGGCTAAGCGATCAAGGGCTGAACCAGTTGCCGTAGAATAGAATGCTGAGTAATAGATCAACTGCAATTCCTGTGATGAATCGTAGATTCTATCAGACATTTCACGGGCAAAAGCACCTAAGTTGGTGTTACTGGTTAAAGCGATGTCATCGCCAATTCTGGTTCTAAAAGCATCTTCAACATCATCTAAAAGCTCTTCATACGTTGGGGCTATGAAGCCCGTTTCTTTAAGTCCCCAATCAGTTGTCAACTTCTAACCCTCCTTCCACTTCACCTTCATTAGCAGTAGCTCTGAAAGTGATTCTTAATTTTCTACCAGGCATTTTTTCAAAATTGATCTCGTTAATCGTTTCAACTTCGGGCACGTTTGCCGTGATAGTTGCCCGCATGTCATTTTCCGCGGCTTGCTTGTTAAAATGCTTGCCTAAAAAGTTCGTATAATCCGACCCCATTTCAGGGGCTAGTCTTTGCATTTCACCATAACGGATTTCAAGCGTTGCTTGTATCCGCTGAGCTATTTCATCAAGTCCGCTAGTAATGCTTAAATCATGGGTAACTGGATCAATTTCCAAATCGTGGTTAGAACCTAACTTAATATCTCTAGCCATTAGTCATCACTTCCTAGCGTGCCAATGATTATGCTGTCATTAGCATCGTGGGTGCGGTTAGATTCGGGCGTAAATTCGTTACCCGTACCGTCCCAGTTGTCCATGTCACGATCAAGCGCAACATAAACTACAATCGCACCTACTCGCATACGTGGCTTTTTCGGCAACTTGCTAGTAATGCTAGAGCCAACATGTGCATCAACCTTGGCAAACTCAGGCTTGAGCTTTTCTAAAAGTTCATCTGTCTTGTAACAGTTCTCGGAAACTGGCACATCAAGAAATTGTGCTGATCTAGTGCCGTCTGCAAAATTAGCTAGCGGCTGAATATCAGCAACATGCTTTTTCTTGTTATACTTCACAACCCTTGCTATAGAAGCTGAATCAATTGAAGTATAAATTCGATGAACTAGCCTTGAAATTGCTACATACCACGATTTATTAATTTCACCTCTTGACTTCACATAATCACCTCCTAAACCTTAACTAGTGACATTTGTGTTTGTGGGCTTTCACCATCAAAACTATGCTGTCCACTTTTACAATAAAATTTACCTTTAAGATATTTTGAGTTCATAACAATACCCGTATTCGTAGTTATTTCAGGAATAAGTGGCGTTACAATCTCCCATGTATCTTGGTTCTTATTGTCTTCGCTTGATTCTGATTCAGAAGGAACTTGAATTAAGTCTTTATCGTCAATCTCGTACCATGTATGTCTAGGTGCTTTAGGATTAACGATTACTAATTTGCTCCCCTCATAAGTCATCTCAGACTTAGCTTTTTTTGCCCAATATTTAATCAAACTCAGTGGCTTTCCTTTAGCCGTGTAAGGCTTTTTGATACTGTCATTTTTTTGCAGATCAATTCGGTCAATCTTAATTCCAGATTGACTTGCTATACCTTCAATCACTTGTCTAAAAGAAGTGCCAGCCCTATAAGTTCGATTAACGTATTTAGTTTTAGTATCACGTGTTTTTACACTTTTATTAACAGTTTTAGGCTTCACCCAAACTTGTCTGTAAGCCCAATGATTAACTACGTGCTTTTGACCTTTTTTAGGACCACGCTTATATTCTTCAACCGTAGGCTTGCTATACCTTTGCGTCTTGTAATGACCTTTTTCAGTAACTTTGATAGTTTTGTGACCTGATTTCTTTTCAGTCTTTTTCATTTTCAAGCTTCTAGCCTTAACATTGCTATAGTTTGTGCCTTCTGAAAAAGTGATTACTTTGCTATCAGTTACACCATCATTATTCAGCTTGCCAGTGCTAGTAATGTAGCCCTCCGCAATTTTTTTGACGTCCTTGCCCCAATTAAAATTTAACCAGCAGTGCATTCCCTTCTTATAGAAATTCTTATGCTCTTTGGTCATGTTGAAAAGAGTCACGGTTATCGTTTGCGGGACTGGCTGGTTGCTGAAAGGTGCTTCAAAAGTAAACGGATAGTTATGCAAATAAGTTTCATCGTTGTAAACCGTTTGACGATTGCCCTTGCCGTCTTCTGCCACAAAAGACATATGGGGGTCTTTAGTAACAACCATCAGTAGGACACCTCTTCATCAGTCAAATCATCGTCTGATTCATTAGGGTCATAGCCTAACGGCTTACGCGATGGGTCTTCTGTTTCTGATCCGTTAGGGTCGACTACATCAAGATACATTTGCACTTCGTAGCCGAAAGAACCTTTTCCAGCATCTTTAGCCTTGCCCGTTTCGTCCATTGTTCTAATGTCGATTCTAGGAAGCTCCGGGTTAGGAATATCAATACCGACAAGTTGACCAAGCAAAAGCGGCTCTTGTGCTAAGAGCCGCTTTCCATCATGCCAAATTGTAACTGTGTAGTAATCTGCAACTTCGTTGTAGTCGATCCTAAACGTATAAGTATCATTGACAAGTCGAATATCAGAAATATCAGGTATTGATTTAACGTTAACTGGAATGTAGTTTCGCATTAAATCACCTTACCCTCAATTTATTTCCAGCATAAATTTTGTTAATATCTTTGATCTTATTAACAGTAGCTAGCCAATGAACAGACTTGCCATACTTTTTCGATAAAGCTAAAAGAGTGTCACCTGTTTTAATCGTGATAGCAGTATATTTCTTGTTTCTGCTACCCGCTACAGACTTAGATGATTTAGATGACGTTCTATGTCGCGTTTTATCGTTAGATTTAGTAATTTGTGCTTCGTAAACGAATTGAAAGTTGATTGAAACTTCAATATTGTCACGCAAGTTCTTGTAGCTATTACTCAAACTGGCAATCAAATAATGTGCGTAGGTAAAGTCTCCACGATATGTCAGCTTTAGCCCATTACTATTCCATGATTTAAGCATAGCAAATTTGCGATATGAGTCGGCTTTATCTTTACCGACAATAATGCCTGCAATAGTAGCACCCTTGCTAGTAATGCGTGTGTAATCACTATAAGGAGCGCCCTTATCAACTGGATATGAAGTAATGTTTGAAGAAACGGTTTCGGTTTCATCATCAGCAGGTGAAATATAAACGATATCTCCTTTTCCATCAGAACGATAAATTGCACATTTACCTTCATTTTTCCAACCAGTATTATGCTCAGCAATCTCATTCAGTTTGGCACTGAGGTCAGCTTTTTGCTGGACAATTCTGTCATAGCGATTTTTAGCAGCGTTATAGTTGCTTTTGTCTTTGCTTTTTCGTTTCTTAGCAGCATCAACCAACTTTAGGCAGTTGTCACGCTGACGAATAAGCTTTTTCTTTTTGTTTTTATCCTTAGTTTGACCAGACTTAAAGTCATAATTCTGCGCTCTAGAAAACATTTTCACATAAATAGCGCTATCATGCTTTCTTTGCTTATCCCAATACTTCATTGAATCGTAAGCCTTTTGCTCGGCTGTTCTCTTCTTTGGTTTAGTAGCTGGCATGACATCACCTCCTAGTAGTTATCTTCGTCAGTGCCTTCATCATGGGCAATATGCTCAAAGATAATTTCTAACTTTTGATCAACTTGATCACCAATCATTGCGGCTAGTTTCTGTAATGAAGTTTGGTCATTATCTACCTTGCCATTAACGTTTACATTAATCGTAATTGGGTGAGAACCAAGTTGACGCTTTAGTGGCTTAACTCCAGGTTTAGCTAAACTACTAAGCTTATGCTTAGTCTGTTCGTTTGAGTAGACATGCACCGGTTGCTTAAATTCTGCTAATTCTGGACCATGTTCGCCAACTAAAACTTTGTCGCCAACAATGGGGTCGCCGCCTTTTGCATAAGCGTGGTGGGACTGCCAGAATGACACAGCTTTAGCAACTGTGCCATAGCGATCGTGGATATAGTCTATAATTCCCATAAGTTGAGCGATAGGATTGCTCTTAGAACCGTGAGCGGTGTAATAATGCAAGTTATAGCCTTGCATTTGTCCCAGCCCATAAGTACCACTAGATGGGTTCGTTATTCTTGGATTCCAGCTAGATTCATGACTAACGATATAGTTAATACCAGCCCAATCCTTTTCAGGAATATGAGCTTGCTTCATCCAGTGAGCATGATCACCAGTAGCCTTACCAGCCATTAACCCACTAGTATCAGTATCTGCTAAATTGTCATCAATCCACTTTAAAGCACGGCTTCCTAATTCTCGCTTAGCTAATGCTTGCAAAGTTTTAGAAGCCTGTGCAGTAGCTGACTTTTTAACAGCATTATGCAAACCACGAACACGGTAAAAGCCGTATCCCATGCTTGCATCGTCTGAAATCTTAGAGACATGTGCTCTTGGTTCAGTTTCGTTAAACATTGTGCCAGTACGTGGGTTTTTAATAATCCCAACGTGTCCTGCTGCACCTGTACCGTGACCAAATATTACCAAGTCGCCAGGCAAAGTCTTAGATAAAGATTTACCAAGGTATTCTGTCCCTGATGATTCTTGCATTGCCACAGTAGTACGACCGATATTTACGCCAAAGTGACGTAAAGCTTGCATGACCATGCCTGAACAGTCGGAAAGATTTCTGCTTGCCGCACCAAGTTGGTATTTAACACCGCTGAAAGTTGATTCAGCATACTTTAAGAACGCTTCACGCGTTCCGCCCTTGCCATTAGCTCCACCAATTGCGCTGTTAATGACAGTCCACATTGCGTTAGACCAAGGATCACCAAACTTTGTTGATGAATTTTTAGCTAAATTAATAGAGCCTTGCCTTAAATCTGTACCGCTTGCCTTAATTTTTGAAGTGTACATATCAGCAAAACTCTTAGAAGGGTTATTTCCTGCTCTCTCAGCGATTTTTCTTAATTCACTATGACTTACGCCAGAGCCTTTTGCAAAGTGCGTCAGCCCAGCTGATTTTGCGACCTGCTGAGCCTGACGACCATTAAGTACGCCCCAGCCCTTTGGAATTGTCATAGTGACATTATTACCACGTGGTAAAAAGATTTCATTCTTGTCGCTAACTAAAGCTTCTTGACGTGGACCAGTTGTAGCGTCATTAACCATTGCTACAGTATTTTCAGTCAAACGACCATTAGTATCAGTACCAGTAGCAAAGTGTACTGGCTTGATGACGGAAGTGTTACCACCAAATTGCCCAAGGACTTGATCAATACCCTTAATACCAGAGTTAATCTGGTCAATTGTGTCGCCCATTGCAGAATGAGCGTACTTGGTCATGTGACCTAGCTCTTTACCAAAGCCCTTTGCAGTCGTAGAAGCAAGATCAACTACACCGTCATGCATCTTGTCCATTTGCTTATGAACGCCTGTCCGCATGTGGGTGTATTCGTCTATTGCCCCTTTTCGGCTCTTTTCAGCTTGTTTTGTGGTAGTGCTTGAGATCTTATGCCAGCTTGAATTGCTCTTCTTAGTGAGGTCATTAAGCGATTTTAACGACTTAGAAGCAATCTGTTTGTAGTCATCAGTAACTTTCTTAGTTGATTTACCTAATCCAGTATTGCCGCTAGCGTATCCCTTGAGTTTAAGACCAGCACCAAGACCACCACTCATAACTTTGGCAGTGTCACGCGCATTAAGAATCTTTTCACCTGACTGGATATTTGCTAATTGCGGACCTCTAGTACCAAGCAATCTAGCATGGTTAGCATAAGGCTTATAAGCTAGTTCAGGACCAGCTTCACCAACTAGCGAAGCTGTACCATTTGCGTGGGCTTTTAAGTGGGTTGAGCGGTTGATATCAGCAATCGTTGTAGATTTAGCCTTTGAAGCGTGATGACTAGCACCAGCTCCGTTTTGCATATTTTTAACAGACTTATTGGCACTCGATACACTAGTACTATTTTCAGACTTCTTAGTTTTCCAGTCTTTACCTGAAACAAAGTCCCAGACGTTTTTAACAGTGCCAACAATTCCGCCAATGACTGACTCAACCATGTCCTTAAGACCGGACAACATGCCGCCAACCATATCAACTGCGGATTTGACAACGCCCTTCATATCTTTCCAAGCCTTGCTCCATTTTCCATGGAAAATATCAGATATTGTTCTGACAACGCCAGACGATATTTTGACAATGCCCTTGATGCTAGACGTTACAATCTTTACAGCCCCACGAACAACACCGATTCCCGTTTTAATTAAGGTACTACCCTCTTTAATAACGAGTTTTAGTGAAGCCATTAATCCAGATTTTAAGAAGTTTTTGAAGTTTCTAAAGTCTTTATTGCGGTTAAGGTCGCGCCAATCTCGCCCAATGTCACGGGTCATGCTGCCAAATGATCTTTTTACACTTTTGACAGTGCCGCTGATCATTTTGCCCATACCTGCATCGTGCCAAGTCGTCTTAATTGACCATACGGCTTGCTTGAACGTCTTACCAACGGCTTTACCAAACTTGGTCTTGCTAAACCTTTTAGCCATATCGCCAGCCCATTTACCAGCTACTTGTCCTAATGTTGAGCCAATAGCCGCACCAGCTGGACCACCAAGGTAAAGCCCAACACCGCCGCCAATTGCGGAACCTATAGACTTACCATAATTTTCAAACTTCTTTTTAGGGTTCTTTGTGGTGATAGCTTTATAAAGATCAATACCAGAATTAAGCGCAACGCCAGCGCCAGCTAGAGCAGTAGCTCCTGTGCTTGCAGTACCGCCCAATTTACCAGCTACTTTGCTACCTAATCCAGTTTTCGCAAATTTGCCACCAATTAGATTAGAACTAACTTTACCTATAGCAGAACCCACTCCACCTAGAAGAGACGGGTTAGTCGCTTCTTCGCCAGCGCCTTTTGCCGCTGTTTTAGCTACGGTCTTACCACCAATTCCAAGCACATTGCCGACTAATCTTTTAGCAACAAAACCAGTACTTAAAGCGCCAGTAATAGCAGTGATATAGCCTAAAGTCTTTTTAACTGGCGCAGGCCATCCTTCGATAGCTCGCAAAATCTTGTTAACGAACTTCAACATATTGGCTAAGCCTGGAGCTATTTGCTGGGCAAACTGCATCCCCATATCTTTCAGCAACATCTTTGTCTTAGATAATTGATTCTGCAAAGATGACATATTTTTATTAGACAAGTTTGAAATGTAGTTTGTACTGTCTGCCCTGTTTGCCGCTCTCACATTATTAGCAACGTCACGATTATTTCTAGTCAAAATTAAAGCGTCGTTAAAGCCAGTTTGACCAAATAATTGTTTAAAGTCGCCAGTAACCCGATTAGACTTTTTGCCTTGCGTTGCTCGGTTAAGCATATTAAAGACCGTAGGTAGTTGCTTTAGATTACCCGACTTAGTAAAGAAATCAGCAGGTGATAATCCTAAATCCTTTAATGCCGCAGTCTTTGTTTTGCTTTTAGAAGCGCCAACCAAACTGGAAACAATCTGACGCAAACCAGTACCAGCCGAGGTACCTTCTTCACCGAAGTTGGATAAAGTGCCTAGAGCCGCAAGTGATGATGAAAGAGATTGCCCTGTTTGATGGAGGATTGAACCAGCCATCTTAAAGGAATTACCAAAACCACCTTCACCGCCAACTTGACCAGATGTCACGTCACCTACATAAGCCGCCTTGTTTAAGACTTCCCTTGTGTAACGTGCCATCTTTTTAGTACTGTTACCGGCTCGCTTCTTATACCCGAACTGTTCAAGCATAGGAGCGGCGGCATTAACAACGGAGTTGTAATCTTCTTTTGTTGCTTTAGCCGCTTGAACGAAATATTTGTGAGCCGCTAAATCTTGGCTACCAGAGTAACCACGTCTAATTAATTCTTCTGAGCCTTGAGCAAGTGAATCCTGGCCAACACCGTACTTTAAAGATAGATTGCGGTTTTCCCTTTGAATAGCCGCCGTATTCTTTTTAGCAGTGGCGGCACTATCTCCGCCGGTTTGCTGCAGATTTTTAATTACGTTGTATTCGTCAGCTAATTTAGTAGCTTCATCATTTGCATTCTTAAAAGCCGCCGCAACTGGGACCATTGCCGCCGCAATACCGGCTCCAACGGTAATTAGTTTTGAACCTGCATCATGAAGCAAATTGAAGCCCTTAGTTGCATTATCACTAGCAGTTCTATTGTTCTTCAGTGCTTCGTTGGTCTTTTCAGTGGCATCCTTTGCCGTATTAAAGCCATTTGAAGCGGTCTTAGCAGAATCGCCAGCTTTCCAGATTGTGTTGGATAACCCGCCCATAGTTTTAGCGGAATCACCAACGCCAGCAATTGAGGACTTTAATTTTATGTTTGCATCAATTAATCGGTCAGTTGAAGTTTTTGTTTCTTCTAAGTGTTTTTTGACTTCACTAGCAGTTTGACCACTTTCGGTAGCCATACCACCAAGTTGATTTTTTAAGCCAGCAACTGTACGACTTGTCTCTTCAACGGAATTTCTGTTTCTGTTGAATTGTTCAGTAAAGTCAGGAGCCTTTAAACGATCAAAGCGTTTTTCTAAAACACCGAGGTCAGAAATAAACTTTCTAGTTGTTTGCTCTGCTTCTTTTAGCGAATTATATTCAACGTTTGTATTAATTCCAATCCCTAGATGTTCGATATCAGCCACGTTTTCAGCTCCTTTCTTTAAAATTCAGGCAAAATAAAAACCCATCAACTTAATTGACAGGCATCACCTCTATTTATCACTACCGCCAAACAGACCACCGATATTATTTGCTCGGCTGGCGCTTGTGTTTTCTATATCTCGTTCCACTACTTTAGCCATGATCAGCAATTGATCCGGTGTAGCATTTTTTACAAGCCGTTCAGGAATTCCGTGCATTATCAAACGCAGAGGGAGTTCAACATAATCGGCTTGTCTTTCAATTTCTCTATTACCTAGTTTCTGTCTAGAGTTTTTCAGTAAGAAAATTCAAAACAGCTTCGGCGGCTTCATAAAGACCTTCATGATCATTCCACCACTTAATTGACTTAATCTTTGGTTGGATAATCACGTGCTTCAAGCTTTCTCTCAGCAATTCCGGACGATTAATTGCGCCGAACGGGTTGCGGGAATTTTCCAGAATTTCAGTTGCTTCTTCAACTCCAGGGAATTGAAGCTTTAATTGATATTCTTGGTCAGTATCTTCCCGAATGGTTACGGTCTTAGAAAGAGCAGTCAAAGGTGTAACCTTGCTTGATTCCGCTTCTTCCTTAATCTTCATTTGTTCTTCGTGCGCCTTTTCGGCAAGCTTTGCGTTATTGATTTCTTCACTCATTATTAAGTCTCCTTTAAGTTAATTTGATTTCATGAAAGTCTCTTGAAACCTTCGAATTAATCGCTATAGGTCATGTTCGAAGTTTCTTCCTTGTTAAGCATTGTAATAGGCCAGTTACGGTCACCGGCTTGTGCGTTGCCTTGCTTATCTGGGATCTTGTCAATTGATGCATAATGACAAGAAATATGTGATGTTGAGTCAATGATGTCAACTGTGAAAAATTCATCCTTGTTAAACAAGTCTAAAAGATAGGCATTGCAAGGAGATGTTTCATCTAGTGGCAATGTAAAGCCCGCCATAGTCTTGTTATTGTGCGATTTAGTAGCTGATCCTTGTGGATCAATTTTGTACGTATTTGCATCAGTTTTATCAGTAACCGTAAACATGCTGTTTTCTGAAAATCCATACATCAATTTGTCATTGATCATAATAGTACAGTCATTAGCATCATATTCACGCATTTTAGATGTTTTAATCTTTGAAGGCATTTAAACTCTCCTTTCTAATTAAGCAGCCATGATAGTGTCTGAATCGACAATGCCATTAACGGTAATAGTATGAATAGCGCTTGAAGCATGGTATTCAAAGCTAGCGCCGTCATAGAATCTATCTGATAAGTGTTGGCGTGATTGCTGACTACGTGGAGTAGTAGTAACGCTGAACATTGGGCGACCAGTAGTGTCGTCAGTCATGATGATTCCCTTGTCGTACGCTTCATTCAAAACTTGTGTTAAGACTGCACGAATCATGGCAATGCCTTGAGCTTCATATGGAATCTTGCCGTTATCTTGTAAAAGCTTCTGCAAGCGGCTTTGACATTCGGTTTGAACCCACATCACACCGTGAAGCAAGTCAATATATTCACCTGATAAAGTAGTACCTTCTGAGGTTTGACCTTTGCCCATCATTTCTTCATAGGCAATAGCGTGAATATTGTTAATACCTGCTAATTCCTGACTAGTTAAGTTTTCAGGCGTAATGCCTTCAAGTTGCTTAAATTTCCAAGTAATTGAGCCGACATCGTTAAGAGCAATGCCACCGACAAAAGCGGCGTCCATTGGCTCATTCAAATCGTGCTTCAAGCCGATAGTGTAGTTTTGCCCCATCATTTGGGTGTACTTAGATAGGTCTTCAGTTTGAAGAACTAAGAAGTGATCTTTGTTTACTTCAAAGATGTTTGACAATTGAACGGTTGAATCGTCAATTGTATTGTCTACGCAAACGCCAAAAGTCCAGCTGAAGTACCAGAAAGCCTTCAAACTATCGTAAGCCTTTGACTTGTCATAATCTAAGACGGCTAAGCGGTCTGAATGCTTTGGTTGAGCAAAGTAAGCAGTAGCCTTCTTGTAAACGGCTGAGTCTTCTTTGTAGTCAACGGCAACTGCATCAAGATTCTTGTATTCGCGGTAAATTGCCCCAGTAGCTGGGTCAGTCTTACGTAAAAGCAAACCATTCAAGCGGTCGGTGTTTGACAAAGTATCTGGCAAAGTTTGAACTGGTGTCTTTTGTGCGCTCTTGTCGTCTTTGCCGGCTGAATCACCGTTAGCAGCTGCAGTAGTAGCATTTAACAGCAAAATATTACCTAGCCCCTTAATTGGTTGGGGATGTAGGACAGTCATAATGACGTTCACATCCATAGGGCGGTCGTAAGGTGCGACCGTGGTTAATGTTGGCATTAAAGTTCTTCCTTTCTTACGTTTATTTCTTTTCCTGTCATTCCGTTCATAGCCCTAATAGAATCGATTGTTTCTTCGTTAAATTCGAAATTAAGATCTTCAGGTTTATAAATGGTTCCAGCTTGGTAAATAGAAAACGAGCAATCAAAACCATATCTATAAATGGCTTGTTGAGTGCCACCATAGAGATTTCGAGAACTCGCTTTATTAGCGCTATGTGGAATTACATGCGCTTGCTTGAAAAAATTTCTATATCCGTAACTATGTGCCAGTGTTCTGCGTAAGTCGTTAGCCATGTTTAAGGCTTCGTACATGTCGCCAGATTGTGCGTCAATTTGAAGTCTTACTTCCATGACATCAGTTTCGTCTAAAGTAGCGTCACTTCCAGGGTCTACCCAGTCATAAGTAATAAACGGGTAATTGCTACGCAAACCGGCATTCATTTGCGGATATACACCGCAATGATATTTTTGATTAACTACCTGGATAAGTTGGTATATCACTAGGTAGTTGTCCATCATTGGTGGCATTTGGGTTTGTGTCATCCTGATTTACTCCCTTCAATTGATACTCAAAAAAGTGTGGATTCGTGTAACCTTCATAAGATGATCGACTAGTAACTTTGTAGTAGCCGCCTTGTGTTGTTACATAAACCACACTTTCAATTGGATATTTATTAATTGATAGCCAAAGTAAATCGCCCTGCACTTCTCCACCGCCATCTAACTGGGCGAAGAGTTGTGCAAGGTGACTTGACATTGGCAAAACTGGCTCATGAAGCTTTTCAGCATCATCATCGCTTAATTGAGAATAATCAGGATCATCGGTAGGTGCGCCAGGGTAACGGGGCTTATAGAATTGCCCCGAACTCCAAACTTTAATGTCTACACCGTACTTGTGAATCATTCTTGCTGGATTCATTTTATGCATTAGATCAACCCCCTTTCTAAATTGGAACTATCATGAACTTTACTTGTCTTTGAAGCTCACCCGTATCGACCAACGGATTGTCTGAGCCTTTACGCTCGATAGTCGCTGGTCGGTTTTGGGGGTGCTTCAACTTAATTGATGACGTAGCAATATCGGCAGTACATGCAACGCCTAGCCGGCTAAGTAGCTGCTTACCCGTTGCTTCACCTGCTAGAACTTTTGCAATATATCGCCGCACCAATTGTATGTACTTCCTTTTGTTAGCTAAATAAGCCTGCCGAATAAACGGGCGGGCTGGGATTTGTACTAATTTACTTAAATAGAAATACGCTACTAACTTACCATGATCGTTAACGCATGCTACCCGATGTCCTTTAGGAATAAATAAGCCCTCAATATCTTTAGGACCTTTTCCTTTGGGACACTCTTTGGTAGGAATCCAAAGCCACTCACCATTTTTAGGCTTGATTGTAGCCCCAAATTCGTTAGCGCCTACGATTGTTAATAATCTGCTTTCACGCTCCCCAAAAAAGCCAATAGCTACTTGATGCGTCTTTAGATAATCAAGCTCTTTAGTGACTTCTGGAATACGGTTATAACCTTCAATTTTCATTAGTGTTCAAAGACCTTAAGCTTAATCGGACTACCAACATAATCTTTGTAAAGTCGCCAATAAAGTTGACCCCACGGGGTACGCTGTAGCCACTTCAAACGGCTAGTATCAGCGTAGTGATTTTCAAGTACGTCAACTTTTTCAGAGGTCATTCCGCTACCTGCACCTTCTTGGGTACTTAATAAGTGCAAAGTCATTGCACGTGTAGCAAGGTCAAGGGCTGGCATTTCCGCACCGTGAACCTTTTTAACTTTAGGAAAGCCATCTGACATAGCAATCATACGAGCATTTTCAATTAATGCTTCAAGAGATTCATCGGGTACATCATCGGCCATACCTGCAGTATCGAGCTTTTTAATTAGCTCTACCGTAGTAGTTGCGTCATTCATGCTACTTAGCCTTTGCCCAATCTTCTGAACCGTCATTCAAGCCAGTTAATTGCACAATTGCTGATGGGAACTTAACTGATAAGCCACCTGCACGTTCCATGTACATTTGCTTGTAGCTTAAACCGTTATCGGCTGTTGGGATTGATTGACCATAGCGTTGTGGTTCCATTGCAATGACGATTTGAGCAACATCAGGAGTATCAAGGTAAACAATACCCATATCCTTATTACCAGCTTGCCCCTTCTTGTTATTCCAGTATTTTGCTTCAAGTTCGGTGACCGGCTTAATACCAGCAAATACACTATCATTATTAGCACCATTACGCTGAATCATGTTCCAAAGGGTCTTATCTGGGTTATATTGGTTTGCCAAAGGGCGAGTCAATAGCTCATATTCCTTTGGTGGCAATGCTAACTTAGGTTTAACGTTGTGATAGCCAGGCAATAAAGTAATTTTTGCGGCGGCATCCATTAAATAGTTAATGATCTTGTAAGCGTCACTAAAGGCATTTTCATTTGCTGGATCTACTACCTTTTGCAAAGTTACAGCTGGATCATCTAAAGTTTGATAACCCGCTGTTCCAGCATCAGTAGTTAAACCATAGATAGGTCTTTGAGAATCACCATTGCCATTAAAAATTAAAGCATCTTCCCAGTTTGCTAACGCATCACGAGTAGCATTAGCACGGTCGGTAATAATGTCAATGTTTCTGCCACCTGAGTGCATGCGTTGCAAATCGGTTTCTGAGTATTCAAAGCCTGCTGCTTTTTCAACAATGTAACCTACTTCTCTATGGTAAGTTACATCAGTAGTTGTGATGTCCGTAGCACGGTCAGTGGTATCAGAAGCTTGACCCATGATTTCTTTCCATGACCATTCATAAGTAAGTGCGTATGGGTCAGATAATCTTTTAAGTTCGAACATCGTTCTGCCTTGTAGTGCTTCTTTTTTTGGTTGCAAGACATTAGGGTCTACAACTTTGAAAAGTTCGCTATAGGCAACGCCTGTATTAAATCCTGCCATTATTTAGTCTCCTTCTTGTCTGTGCTAGTTGTGGTAGTGCCAGTTGGATTTGGCGCTGGTGTAGTTGGTTGAGTTGGTGCAACACCATCTCCAACAGTCCCCATATCTGTTAAGTTAACGTCAACAATTGCGGTGCTGTTAGCATCCCCAGCAGTAAGGAAGCGACCAACAACTTGTTCGCCTGACTTAGCGGGTCTAAAAGTACCATCTGCGTTAACAGTTGCTTGGTCTAAGCGGTCAACATCTTCTGTAATTGGCACAGACACGCTTCCTTGGCGTAATACACCAATTTTTTCACCTTGAAGCCAGTGATCATTTTCAATGTCGTCATAGCTGTGACCAATTGCATAATCACGCTTGATAGTAATTCCATAAATTGGAGCTTTAGTTGCTACTACAGCTTTTTCATCTTGAATCGCTACAGCAATACCGTAATTAATATCAGCACCTGCGGTAACTGTATATACTGAATAGTTCTTTAAAGAACCAATAGTTCCGTTACCTAATTCTTTCTTCTGATAAAGTTGTCCAATTGGTAATGGCATTAATTTTTACCTCCTTCATACATGTTTGCACGGGCTTCTAGAGCCTTAGCAATTGCATCTTCTTGCGAGTCTTGCTCGTTTGTGCGGGTATAGCCTACTCCGCCAGCGTTCATGTCGAATAATCCTTCATAAAGACCATTTACAAAGTCGTCACTGTCGGCAGAATAATCGTGCTTGCCGCGTCTCTTATCAAGTGCAGCTTCTTTGACTTGACGTTCTGTCTTGCCTGCAAAATCAAAATCATCACCAACAATCTTCTTAGCCTTTTCACGGAAAGCTAAAGTACTGTTGATCTTTTCTTCAAAACTATCGCCTTCAAGTTGAGACTTGAGCTTTTTATTCTCTTCTTCTACACTATCGGCACGTGAGGTAGCTTCATCAGCACGCTTCTTAGCATCAGCGGCTTCTTTCTTGCTCTTGTCATTGCCACCTTGAAGTTCCTTAATTTGTTTATTTAAGTTGTCACGTTCGGCAATAAGCTTTTCTAGCTTGTTGCTATTGTCGTCAGCATCCCCAACAAGTTGGGTTAACTTATCTACATCGCCAGCAGCAACATTGATGTCGCCTTTTGAGGTATGTACTACTTTGAAATCCATGTTTTCACCTTTCTGTTCGTTATTCTGTGGAATTTCTTCCGCGTCTGCGCTATCAGCACCAATACGGACTTGATGACCTGCTCTGCCACTATCTACAACGGCAACATGATTAATTCTGATGTTGGTTTGTTTAGCATCGTAGGCTTGGCCATTAAGCTCACCCTTAGTTGGGTCAAGCTCCATTTGAAAGCCAATTGATAGTTCTTGCTTACCATGTCTGATCTTTTTGATTAAATCGCTATCAGTAATGGTTAAATCATTTCTAATAGTTTTGGTTTTAGGATCAGCATGCGCATGATCTGACATAAAACCTTTTAAAAACTTCTTTGAGTTATCACGGTTAACTAGAATTATGTTCCCATTAGCATCTTTTGGGTGGTCGTCAGTAATTGGTTTATTATTTGCTGAATCAACAGTAGCGGGAGAAAACAGTTCCTCAGGTGTTTTAGCTTCTTGTAATGTTTGACCGTTGCCTTTTCTATAGCGCCGCACGCCCTCAATCGTGATTGGCACATTTTTGACATGCAAATAGCCCGTAATTGGGTCAATTGAGAACTTGTCAATTGGCGTAGTTGCTTCATCGTAACGAGCTACGGTCATAGCTATGCACCGTAAGGAACGTTAATCGGATGGTTAGGGATGTAGATTGTTTGTCCTTCCTTAACCTTCATCGTTACCTTGTTGATGTGGTTGAAGTATCTAAGTTGCTGCAAAGCAACGCTAAACTTCTGTGCTACATCAAATAAGCTTTCACCTTGCTTAACCACGTAAGGCTTAGCATCAGACCAGTCAAACATGCCCTTAGGGTCTTTAGCTGGTTCAGCTGCCTTCATAATTGGTGAACTAGCTGGCTTGTTAAAAGCTGGTTTAACAACACTGGTTAATCCAGCGGATGGCGTGCTTGAAGTTGGCTTGCTTGCACTACCTGCAGGGGTAGTAGTTGGTGTATTAGTATCTGCCATTTCAAAACTTCCTTTCTTTTGCATAAAAAAAGCACTCTTCATGAGTGCTAGTCATCTATTACTGGTAATGCAACACAGCGGCAATTAATTGGCTCACCTGGAAGCTGCCCATTGTCCCCGCCATCTGGATCATCATAACTAAATACTTTTTGATCCAGTTCTTGATGTTTAGGACGAACGCGACCGTCTTCCATAGATTGCCAACGGTATTTTTCAAAGCCTGCATGTGTGGCGCGGTATTTGTTTAGCTCGGCTAAAATGCTACCTGTTTGGTCGTTAGCAATTAGCCGAGCGTGGTTATAAGACATATTTGTGCGCTTAACAATAGCATTGGTTAACTCAGTAGCACCTTTGCCATCACTGATTGCACGGTAAATATCGCTCTGCAATTGAGCTACATACTTATCACGCATTGAAGTGATATAGGAGGTGTTTTCCTTAATCTTTGCCCGCATAAACGTTTGAATAGTCGGATTGCTTTGTATAGCGTGTGATGAAATTGCTTTAGCCTGCGAATTAACATTGCTATAAGAGAAGCTATTTATTGACAGTACGAATTGAGTTGCAACATTTTCAAGTTCTCTATCACTATTAGCATTCTTAATAGCTACCGCCATCATCGCAATTAAAGCAGCCAATTGCTCTATTTTGTGAGGATTGTTTTCATCATCGTCACTTGCATCAATCGACAATGCCCCGCCTAGCATGTAGTACTTCAAATAATTTTGAGAGTACCACTGTGCTATTTTCTTCCATGACAAGACAAGACGTTTTAGAGCCCCAAGATATGATTTTTCTAGGTTCATAGGGTATCTTGTCTTTGGCACATGTTTACGTCTTCTTGCCATGTTTTTTTGCTCCTGTGAGGTGCTTTTCAATCTCAGCCTTTTCTTTGGCAAAAGATTTACGTTCTTGGTCGGTAATGCCGTTATCGGCACTATCGCCAGTCAGTTGAATTGGAATTGATTCGTTTGTAGTCTGTTGAAGCAAAATGTCGTGGGCTTCATCGGTAGTAAGGAAGCCACCATCAATTCCTGTTTTTAAAGCATTAGCTAATTTGCTTAGATTATCAATCTTTTCACTTTCAGTTTGTGTCCATAAAGGATAGAACTCAATTGTCCAGTCTAATGAGTCTGGGTCTTCTGAGCCATCACCAACATCTTGTGACCACATTAGCAATTTAACCAACCACTCAAGTTGTGGTCTGATAATTTGCTCCTGAATAGCTCTAATGCTGTCGTAATAGTTAATTACGTCTTGTGAAGCACCAGCTAACGTGCCTGACTGTTCGCCCATCAGAATTGATTTAGGGATGCCTGTAGCAGTGCTAAGCTGTTGCCATGAAAATTCAAATAGCGAATCAATACCGCCAGGATTGGTTGATATCTTCTGAATATCGTCTTCCTTTCCAATGGCTACAACCGATTCAGTAGTCCAGCCTTGCTCCATTCTGCGATTGTACTTTCGCTGTTCGTCTTCAGGTAGATCAAAGAAAGCATCATTTTTCCAAACTTTTGTGTTGTACTCGTAAAGCATTTTGCCTGTTGAATACAGAGCAGTATCTAGGGTTTTAATCTGATCATAGCAACGCATTAGCAAAGATGTGCCTGTTGCATCGTCTTCCATCTTATCTAGTGAGATATGCTTATAACGGCTACTATCAATGGTTATGCTTTCAGGCTCTTTGAAATTGTCCTCAGAGCCATCAGACAAGCCTTCAAGCACTACTTGCTCTTCTTCACCGTAGTTTTCAAGCGTTGGATCGTTGCACACACGATTAGTTTTAACGTGCATTTGACTAAAAGCATTGATTGAGTTCACCTTTAGAATGTTGTGTGGATCAAGTGGTTCATCTAGCGCTGTTTTATCCGCTTCATCAACATTAACGTTTAAATAAGCATCAGATATAACATTGCCGTAGATAATTTCTTGTGCAATTTTTTCTTTTGGATGTAGTGCATCTAAAGCAGTTTGATAAGCAATTTGCTTTTTCTCGTTGCCATTAATGATTAGACGCCAGCCATTTCTAGTTGCTGTTTCAGCAGGTAACCGCGCAATGCGATTAGCTAAAGCATTTGACTTGTAAAGGTGTTCAGCTCGCTTGTAATCGTATTTGCGGTCTAAATATCTGGTTGAAATAAAAGAACCAGTATCACCAAATCTACTTGGTGTTACGCCCTTGCTTTCTAAATCCATAAAGTCAGCACCAACAGATATTTTTGCTGGCTTTTTCTTTTTGCCAAATCCAAACAATAGTTAACCCCCTTTCTACATAAATGCCAATGAAATACGACGTTTGTTCCGTATTAGATACTTAATTGCGTATGTTGCCGAGTCTACTTGGTCATCGTGTGGCATATTAGGGAATCCACACCATTCTTCAATTAACTCTTCTGATTCAGGTTTCCATTTCGGGTGCGGTATATATACCTGACCTGCTTCAAAATACGGTGACACAGAAGCAAAACGGGCTTCTTTGCTGTCGGCACCTGGCGATACTGGCATAATTCCCGGTATTTTTTTCTTCAAAGTATCAAGAATAGCTGGACCGTTTGCCTTGTCTTCAACCAGCTTTGATGTTGATTCCGGGTAAATGGTTGACTGATACTTGATAGCGTCTAGGGTTTGCGTAAAGCTTAACCGCTTGTGGCACCAACCAGGACGTAAAAATACCTCCGCATCACGTCTTGACCATGTTTGACCTGCTACAAAGTCGTCATTTTCTTTAGATTTAAAGGTTGCATCCCATGCTTGGATAGTCTGCTGCAAGTGTCGTGGCAAAATTTTGACTTCTTTCTCCGTTAAGTGAAGCCGTACCATCGTCTCACGATCAGGAACATAGAACTTAATCCATTCACGCTTAATAATGTTACCCTCTTGAACCGTTGGGGCTTGCTGGTACATAGCATTAAATTTTTGAGTACCTAAATTACTCTTCTGGGTTAACAATTGCTTAATCGGGTGCTTTTCTGGGTTTAAGGCTTCGCCATTATGTCTACCTATAGCGTCAGTTTGACCGCTTGGTAAATCGTAGGCAATAGCGGGAAACTTGATCTCTTCCCAGTCAAAGTCCATTTTATCCAGCAATCTGCCGGCTAAATCGTCGGTACTCCAACGAGTCATAATTACGATAATTGAAGCATTGGCAGATAGACGGGTTGAAAACGTTGAAGTCCATTCTTGCCAAATGTTTTCTCTTACTGTAGGCGATTGTGCTTCTTTTGCGTCCTTAATAGGGTCGTCAATGATCAGTAGGTCCGCTGGTCGTCCAGTACCACCACCTTGAATTGAAGTAAAATACGCTTCACCACGGTGCCCTGCAACGGTAAAATCATTGGAACTATTTTTGCCGATGGTCAAGCCGAATAATCGGTTAGCCCAATCAGTGAAATGCTGTCTTTCTTTGCG
This sequence comes from uncultured Lactobacillus sp., assembly GCF_947367125.1. Taxonomy (GTDB): domain Bacteria; phylum Bacillota; class Bacilli; order Lactobacillales; family Lactobacillaceae; genus Lactobacillus. The sequence continues at coordinate 7,660 of NZ_CANBCQ010000035.1, read as the reverse complement.
GGCAAAACGAGTATACATATCTTCACCATATGACGTAACCATGACCTGATTTTCGGGGTATTTCATCAAGTAATAACTAGCAAAAGTTTCAGTCACACACATACTTTTTCCGTGTTGAGGTGGAAGTTCCAATATTAAATGTTTCTGCTTACCGTCAATTATTTCTTGAAGCTTACTACAGATATACTCAATGTAGTCATAAAGCTTGGCGTTAATATCAGAATTAGCCAATAAAAAATAATAGGCGTAGCTCCTGCGTGCCAGTTCTTCCCTAGCTGCTAACGCTATTCCTTGCTTTTGCTCATTAGTCAATTCCATTAATATCAACCCCTTGGTCTAAGTTTGCTAAATGCTTTAAGGTATCCATGTCTAACTTGCTCATGCTATCTCTTGCCTTACTTGCAGTGGTATCAATCTGCTCAAGTTGCTTCTTTAACAACTTATTTTGCAAACGGGTTTGTTGAGCCTTAGCACGATTTAAACTGGTTCTTGCCGCTTGATCTCTTAACTTAGTCTGCCGTTCAAGGTAATAAACACTTGCTTCGGTGTCTTTTTCGTTAGTGATCTTCATAGCGATATTCAATTTTGCCCGTGCTTCAAGTTCCTTTTTCCACCTAGCAAACTTAGCGACATAACTTGGATGTCTCTTCATATATCTTCGCCAAGTATTTGTAGAGATTTCAATTTGTTCACAAGCTTCTTTAAGACTACAGCCAGCAATAATAAACGTCTGAAATTGATTTAATTTTTGTTCTGTTATTACTTCGGGTCTACCGCCCTTATCTTTTGTAGCTTTTGCCAAACTGAAATCACCACCTTTTTTAGGCAAAATAAAAGAACTGATTTACTAACCAGTTCAAATAAAACTATTAACTTGTTTGTTTAATTTTGTTTTTCAAGTTGTCTTTTCTTGTAAGATTCAAAGTTACCTAATTGATCTTGCATTAACTTTAATTGCTTAATTTCTGAAGCTAAGTCAGTTAATCTTCTAGCAGCATTTTCTAAATCATCAGAACTAAGATAACTTTCATTGGCTGATCTTTTAAGGTCATCACCAACTAAATCAATTTGCTTCTTTAAACTTTGTTCGGATAGTTCTAATCTCTTTGTATCTAATCCACAAACCTTTTGCAATAAATCGAATTCTTTTTCATCAAACATTTTTAGCACCTCAACTATTTACCTAACAGCTCTTAACATTTGTCTTGCTTCCGGCAAACCAACTTCACAATTTTTAATTTGGTCAATCCAGTCGTTAATCATGTTTTTCTTTAAGTAGTTAAAGTGTAACTTTGCGCAAGTTGCTTCAACTTCAAGTTTATCAACAATAGTTCTAAGTTCTTTTTGTTCTGATTTAGTCATTTTAAATACCTCTCGTATTTATATCTTCCTTACACTTTATATTATACACTGGACTATACCAATTACAAGAGATATTTATAATTTTGTTAATTTTCACTGTTTTCTATTACTATACCAATTAAGTAACTTGAACCATTTGATTCTTAACCAAAATGTACCTAAACGATAATTCATTTTTTTAAATCAACTCTTTTAGCTAAAAAGTAAGTTAAAATTGCACCAATAAAACATGAACCGAATTCGCCTACCATTGAAATACCATATGTAGCCCAAAAAGGCACATGTTGAATAATATGCAATTCAAAAGCAACTGGTAGCATTCCAATTACAGTTGGGATAATTGAACTGATGACTAATTTTCCAATTAAGTTTGGTACGTACCTGTTGATATTCCAAATTAAAAGTCCTGAAATTAGCGTTCCACTTACTCCTACTACCATATCGATTGGGCCGAGCGGACTTGTCATATTAGTTACTAGACAGCCAATTGTAAGTGCCCAAATACATCTCTTATTAAAATCAATCAAATGATTAAACATTTCACTGATTCTAAATTGAAATACTCCGTATGAAAAAGGAGCAACTACAAATGTTAAAACAACATATAATGCTGCAGTTACTCCAATTTTTGTTAAATTAATTATTTCTTTATGGTTTTTAGTCATAAATAATAGCCTTTCTTAATAGTTTTATTGTCTGGAGGAAATTACGAACTCCAAGGCTAAAATACAAATCATGATTGATTTTTTGCCATTTAATGTTGTAATACCTAACCATTTTTATGTAGCTCATTAAGTTCTTAAAGAATAGATCTTTAGTTTGATATTTTCCTTTTACTCCATCAATTGAAATAAGTTTGTGTTCGCTATTGCTCCATTCTTTCAGTCCACCAAATGTAGCTGTCAGCTTCCAAGAACTTGAATCAACATAATCAAATGGGACTTTATTTAAAACCTTTTGTCGTGTCATACCCAGACAATGAATTTTTTTACCACACTTCCAAGCATATTTAACAAAAGCTGGATATTGATTATCCTGAATGTCCTCATTCTTAAACCCAGTAACGGCTACAATTTTTCCCGGTGTTGTTTTGCACATCTTTTTAAATTCGCTGATTCCTCGGTTTTTGTGCCACACTGGAATGATTTTATTGGTAGCACGGTTAAGAACTTTTCTGAGGGCAAGAACACGGTCATATCCAATTTGTACGTCAACATCCATTTCAAAGTATCCAAGAATTTTTTGACAATCATACTTTTTAATAAATTCTGCATATTGATCCGTGTATGTCTCCCAATCAACTTTTGTACCTTTTTGAAAAGTGTGCGCACCTGAATCAACTAGCAGATAATCACACACTTGTAATGCTTTTTTAAAATTAGCAAGTCCATCTTGCGCCTTGGTAATGTAGTAAAAAGACACTAATCCAAATGGAATAGTAATCTGATCTTTTAAACATTTGTCTAGTGTAGTTTGAGCATTATTTTCTAACGCTGACAAGAAGATTCTCATGATTTAAAGTCCTCTGGTGCGCCTTCATACCCACATTCAGGACATTTATACATAGTTTCATCATTTGATTCTTCTTCCGGTTCGTCATAATCGTCAAGACTACCGGAATCATCCCAGCCATCAGCTAATTTTAGATCAGATTCATCAAAACCAAATTTGGTCATATCTAAATCATCAATAACTTGCAACTCTGTATTTAATTTCCCGAAGTCCCAATCAGCGAGTTCACCAGATTTGTTGTCTGCTAATCTGTATGCTTTAACTTGTTCTTCTGTTAAATCCTTAGCAACCACAACAGGCACAGTTTTTAAACCTAATTTTTTAGCGGCTTTATAGCGTGTATGCCCTGCTATGATTACCCCCCCGATGTCAACAACAATGGGCTGTTGCCAGCCAAACTCTTTAATTGAGTTAGCTACAGCGTCAACCGCGTCATCGTTGTCACGTGGATTATTTTCATAAGGCTTAATGTCATCAATTGATTTAGCTTCTACTTTCATTTTCCTTCTCCTTGATTGTACGGCTAATTCTCAATTCTAATGCGAAACTATAATTTTCCATTGCATCTAATTGTTTTTCCATCAGTCTTCTGTTGTAAGGAATAATTGCCGAATCATCAGAGCCAATTTTAGAAATTGCATCTTGCAATCTACAGATTTTGTAATCTAAGGCATCCTTTTCATCTTTTAAATCAATAATCAGCTTTTTTAAAAGTTCCTTATCCCTAAACTTCTTTAATTCAGGGATAATTTGACCGCCAGGGTCCATGCGCACACACATTTTTATTAACTCAGCTCCTACTTTTAATACAAAAAAACGCCATCCAATGGCTGAATACGAGCCAAAGACAACGTTTAATAAATTGTTTATTTCTTATCGAACCTATCCAAGTATTCTTGTGGCATAAAGCCTGTTTCTTGCTTAAATAGAATCTTTTGCTTGATATTGGCAACCGTATTTGTTTTGCAGTGCTTAACAATCTTTCTTGCCTTAACTAAACGGCTATGTCTTTGACATAACTCAAAGTACTGTGTAGGTGTCATTAGTACAAATCATCCAGATTACTTGGGTCAAACGCACCAGGAACTTTCTTATCTAGTTCTTCCTTGGCTTGTTCGCCTACATCTTTAAAGTGCTTTGCTAACTTATCTTCAAGCTTCTTATCGAACTTAGCGTCTTTTACAGCTTCTACTTGCTTTGCTACTTGTAAAATGGTGTCCTTGTAAACTACACCGATAGCCACACCAGCGGCAAAAGTTAAAATTTTGTTCATAATTTTTTCTCCTAAAAACAAAAAGCAACAGCTTAGCTGCTATTGCAATTCACGTGATCCTGAATTTTTTGGATTCTAGTAGCCCATCATCGCTGGCTACAACGAGTAATGTTGGATTCGAACCAACACGGGTGCACTTCGTAACCGATTCAATTGAATGTGTTGTGAAATTATTAATTACTTATTTACGCACCAGATTACTCAACGGGCACCACGGGTATTGAACCCATGCTACTCACCTAAATTCTTGGAGGAATCTAAATTAATAATAAGCATTAACTTAACGGTGAGCAGACTACCTATCTGCCCATAAAAGGCAAGCCTCTTCAAACTTGCCTTCGAGCTTATCAGGACTAGAACAATGTTTAATAAGCTCAAGAATTATCCAGTCCGCTCGGTGGATTTACACGTCTTCGCAGACTACACAAGCCGAAGGATTCGAACCTTCATAACCAGTTTTGGAGACTGGCGTGTTGCCATTACACTAGGCTTGCAGGAGATAGGGCTGTGCTTTTTGCACAACCCATTTATTTATAAAAAACAAAGGTTTAGAGTAACTCAAAAAATAAACACTAATTTAAAAGTATTGAGCATCATCAAAAGACCAGATCTCTTTCCTAATCTTTCGACTCTACTAATATACCCCGCTTTAATGGTCAAGTGTTGGTCAAAAATGCGTCAAAAATTGGCGTTTTTTGGTCAAAAGTTGGTCATTTATCGGTCAAAAATTGGCACTTTTCGGTCAAAAATAGGTCATTTACGCGCCATTAGGATAGGAATTAGCTTCTGGGCATTGTACTTCTTGCGGTATCGCTCTAGGTGTTGAGCGAATATATAAAGTGCTTCGTCCCTTTTACGTCCGTACGTTCTTGGAGAATAATTCATATCATTATAAATCCATTGTGCAAAATCGTTTTTAACGTATCTTCTAACCAAAATTTTGCGGTACGGATCCCGTTCGGTATCAGGGCAACTATTCATAGCTTCAACAACAGCACGTGTAGCATTTTCACAGTCCTTAACAATTGCATCGTACTTGTCTTGTTGCTCGATAGCTTTTAAAAATTGATCGGGCTGATGGTTTACATTACCGCCGCCGTGAACACCCGTAGGGTCGAGAAGTGGACTAGATAAGTAAGTTACCGGCAGACCTGAATAATTCATGATGTCCGGAAAATCATTTTCAAGAAAATTCTTTGTTTTACTAATTGTTTTTTCTTTATCAAAATTCAAGTCTGCTAAACTCACAATCTTCACTCCCATGAAACCAGCCACGCTGGTGAAACTTCTAATACTTCTGCTAACTTTTCTACTCGACTAAGAGACGGCTCCCGTTGTTGCTTGACGTACCATTCTAAAGATCTCACGCTAATTCCGCTTAACTGTGATAAATCCTTTAAAGTAATATTTTTAGCCTTGCATGCATCTTCGATTTTTAAATATGCCATTTGCTTATCAATCTGCGAAAACCTCTACTGTCCAAACAAGTGAAACCGGAACAATTATAAATGAAATTGCTAAAAGGACGGCAATAATATCGTGCACATGAGGCATCCACAGCACAAAAAGAACAGTGACGGTTCCTAAACAAACGAAGCAAAATGATTGAGCAAGCCTCAAACCCCAAGTTTTTCTCTTATCTGCCAGAACTTGATAAAGGGTGAATAACGTCAACCCACATATGTAAACAGCAACCACTATCGTAATTAATTGAAAATACATAATTTTCACCTTTAAAGTCCAAACAGCCAACGCAAGTATATAAAAAGTAATTTAAACCCAGCTGCTCCAACGAAAATCAACACAAAAGCTATTAACACGCCGCCGAGTAACAGCGACAAAAGCTCAAAAAAGCCTTTTATTTCTTCTTTTATCTTCATCGCTAAGTCCCTTTGTAATCTGGATAGCCGTAGCCGACTAAGCCTTCACTGACGATTTTTACAGCATCTTCAACCGATCTAGCTATGCCGTGAATTACATGCTTGTGCATTAAATCGAGATGATACAGCTGTTGAGCTTGGCTGATTCTACCTTTTGGTGCCTTAACTTCAATGAAAAAAACCTTTTGATCTTTAAGACGATAGCCGATTAAATCTGGCGTACCGGGCTTAACGCCCCTGAACAGACCGCCATTCTTGGTTGGAATAGCACCAGCGTTTAGTCTAATGACAGCACAACGCCGCCAGTTTAATGTGGCGATGATTGCATTTTGAATTCTGTGTTCGGGACCTGGTCCCCGTCTTACTCTTCTAACTCGTTGCATTCTTACTCCTGTGATTTCAAAACAATTTTTAAAACTTCTTCGCTTACACGGTGGGTTGCATGATTGCCATAGCTAACAAAATGCAAATTTAAGTCATGTCCCATCACATAAGTTTTAAAGCCATCTGTGATTGTTTCTCCTACTCCGATATCTAGCATCAATTCACCACCAATCAAATTTTTAAGCTAGTTTGTGCGTTGGAATTTTGAATTTCACGTTGAAGGACAAAATCAGGGTACCAATTACGTGTAAATTCCATAGCCTTTTCAAAATATTGTTTTTCCAAGCTGTCATAACGTGGAATTTGAAACTCTTTTTTGAAGTCTTTACCAAACGCATTAAATACTTTTCTAGCCTTGGTTTCTTTGTAATAATTGCTGCCTGCACCACCAACAGCTTCAATTACTCTCTTTTTTCTTGCTTGTAGCAGCTGATAGCGTTGAACTTCACTTAATTCACTTGTTTTCTCAATATGCTCAACACGAGCTTCAACCTTGCCAACACGTTTAACTAATCGATTAGTAACAACCATTGTGAGTTGCAATTGTTCCTCTGGTGTTTGTGGCAAGCCACTTTCATTCCTGATTAATTCGTCCATTTGATTAAAAGCTTCAATATACTCTAGCTTGAACCTCATTGCATCCCTGCCAGTAAAGCCCATCGCCAACAAAGTAAAGCCATCACGATTCATGTAGTACATTGGTTGCTCATGCCCTTGTCGATTTACATAAGTACTTTCAACAAACATTTTTCCGACTGCGCAATTTTGCGCAGTCAAATTTTTAATTGAACGCATAACATCTCTGTGATTCTTGCTAAAGACTTCTGCAACTTTTAAGCTAGTGGTTAAAGCCTTCTGGCTCTTCATGATTACTAAGTCATTCATCTTGTGACGCCTCTTTCAGTAATTCAGCCATCTTTTTACCGTCTTCAAAAGCTTGTTCAGCCCTGCCTTCAGCATATCCGCCGTTGTAATTAGCAGTGCCAACTTCTTTAACCAATCTAGCTAAAACTTTAGCTTGGTTATGGTTTGTTACGATCTTTTCATTTTCGATCATGTCATAGCCATCAGCGGTAATTAAGCCGTCAAGGTTTTGGTATGACAAAATATTTTTTAAGTAAGTTACTGGTTCACTAGTCATTTTTGTATTGCTCCTTTAGTTGCCTCAAATTCCATGAAAAGCCTGAAATAGCCTCCATAGCCTTGGTCATTTGCTTTACACTATCGTAAACGCCGTGAAAATTAATGT
>NZ_CANBCQ010000034.1 GCF_947367125.1 uncultured Lactobacillus sp. | reverse complement strand
GAACTCCTTTTTCTAATGTTTAAAGAAATAAATTTAAGGAATCATTCATCCTTACACAAACTATTTTACAGTCTCTAATGACTGAATATAAGAATAAGTATTTTGCAGGTGAAAGAATTCTTTATGGATTAAATGATGCTATTCTTGATGGGGTGACATTTGATAATGGTGAATCTCCTTTAAAAGAAGCAAAAAATATTACCTTGAAAAATTCGATTTTTAAATGGAAATATCCACTTTGGTACGATGAAAATGTAAAAATAGAAAATACAACTTTTGAAACTATGTCACGTTCTGGAATTTGATATACCAAAAATATTTCAATTAAAAATAGTGCCTTGCAAGCTCCCAAATTATTTAGACGTGCAAGTAATATTTCTTTAGATAATGTTCATTTTGCAGATGCAGAAGAAACAATGTGGACTTGTGATCAGATAAAAATTACTAATTCTCAAATTAATGGTGATTATTTTGGCAAAGATAGTAAAAATATTTATCTTGATCATGTTTCAGTTATCGAAAATTATGTTTTTGATGGTGCAGAAAATGTAGAAGTCCATAATTCAACCTTTATTTCCAAAGATGCTTTTTGGAACTGTAACAATGTTACTATTTATGATTCCACTATTGATGGTGAATATTTAGCTTGGAATACTGACAATATTAAGCTAATTAATTGTAGAATTGAAAGTGATCAGGGATTGAACTATATTGATCATCTTGAGATCAAGAACAGTTCATTAATTCACACTGATTTAGCTTTTGAGTATGTTTCTAATTTGGATGTTGAACTTAATAGCAGGATTGATAGTATTAAGAATCCAGTTTCTGGTAAAATTGTTGCCCCTGAAATTGATACTTTAATTATTGATCCTAATAAAGTTGATCCAACTAGAACTGAAACTAAGTACCCAAAAATTAATGTAAAGATTGATCATTCTGATACAAATCAAACACCAAAGGACTAGTGACAAATATGCAATGTGATTTTGAAAATGCTCCAGATAGGTCTAGAGTCGATTCAGTTAAGTGGGATGTAAAGCTGGGCGAGTTGCCCATGTGGATTGCCGATATGGATTTTAAAACTGCGCCTGAAATTATTGCAGCAATGCAACAAAAATTGCACTGGGAGCATTTGGCTATGAATTTCCGCAAGCGGACTATTTTAATGTGGTAGCTGATTGGTATGAACTTGAGCATCATCATCGGCCACAAACCGACTGGATGATTTTTACTACAGGTATAGTGCCAGCAATTTCTTCAATTGTGCGTCGCATTTCTCATGTGGGCGACAATGTGTTAGTGCAAGAACCAGTTTATAATATTTTTTACAATCAATTTTAAATAACGGACGCCATGCTTTATCAAGCAATTTAGTTTTTGATGGCAAAAGTTATTCAATTGATTGGGACGATTTAGAGAAAAAAACTAGCTGAGCCTAATTTACTGACAATTTCAGCCACAATTGCGGCTTATGAACATGGATATGAGTGGCTTCATGCTTTAAAAAAGCAATTAAATTAAAATTTTGCTTATGCTACTTATTTTATCCAAGAAAATATCCCTGAAATTCAAGTGATTTCAGGTACAGCTACATATTTAATATGGCTTGGTGTAAAGCAAGTTACTACTGATTCGCAAGAACTAGCAGAATTTATTAAAAAAGAAACTGGGTTAATAATTTCTGCTGGGAGCGTTTATCGGGGCAATGGTCATGATTTTATTCGAATTAATCTGGCATGTCCGTTAAAGATGGTAAAAGATGGGATGCAAAGATTAGCAACAGTCATCCATAAGTATAATAAATAGCTTTACATGTAAACTAAATGATATACATAGATTGCAGAAAATGGTTTCATTTATTTTGCCTTAAAGTATATACTTTAATTGAGGTGATTTAAATGGAACCATTATTTTTAACCCCGTACTTTAGACCAAAAATTTGGGGCGGACGCAAATTAGACGATATTTTTCATTATGATATTCCAGCAGGAAAAGTCGGTGAAGCATGGATTATTTCAGGTTATAAAGATGATGCATCAACTGTAACAGCTGGTCCACTTAAGGGGATGTCTTTAAGAGATGTTTACTTAAAGCATCCAGAGCTGTTTGGTAATCCTAAGGCTAAAGAATTTCCGTTATTAATAAAATTCTTAGATGCTAATGATAATCTTTCAGTTCAAGTTCACCCAGATGATGATTATGCCCGTAAGGTAGAAAATGATTCTGGTAAAACTGAATCTTGGTATGTCATGCAAGCTGACCCAGGTGCTTATATTATTTATGGTCACCATGCTAAAAATCGTGAAGAATTAGCTGAAATGATTCATAAGGGCGAATGGGACAAATTACTTAGAAAGGTTCCAGTTAAAGCTGGCGACTTTTTCTACGTACCTGCAGGTACTATCCACGCTTTGACTAAAGGCTGTTTAGTTATTGAGACTCAGCAATCAAGTGATGTTACTTACCGTTTGTACGATTATGATCGTGTTGGTAAAGACGGCAAAAAGCGTGAACTTCATACGCAAAAGTCAATTGATGTTACAACTGTGCCACATGTTGATCCTAAACTAGATGTTAAGACTAATAAGGATCAAGATGCAGCAATCAAGACTTTAGTTGAACCACCTGTTTCACCACACTTTTATTTGTGGCAAATTGACCTCGATGGTACATGGAAGACCGGCTTAAAGGATCATCCATATCTTTTAGTTTCAATTATTAAAGGTGAAGGAAAATTAGAAGCCGATGGCAAATCATATGATTTGAAGATCGGAACTAATTTAATTATTCCAAATGAGATGAAGAATTTCACTTTCACTGGTAAAATGAGAATAGTTATGTCTGCACCGGGTGAGGAATAACCGTTTAAATTTATCAGAATTAGGAGTGAGAAGTTGTGATCTATGTCGCTTGTGGCTCAGTTATGATGGTGGTAGGAATAATTTGGTTGATTAACCCAGCCAAAAAGCCTAACCGAATTTATGGCTATTTATCTTATCTTGCGCAAGTTAACCAGGATAGTTTTAAGTTTGCTCAGAAGAGGGCAAGTTGGTATTGTATCCTGTTTGGTTTTATTCAAGCAGTGGTGGGAGTAATCATTCACTATTTGAATTGGGATCGCTATTTTCTCATTTGGCTATTAACATTTTATTTATTTATCTTATTGCCAATCGTTTGTACCGAAAAAAGTTTGAAGAAATTTCTGTATGAGCGCCATGAATTGCCACATGATTATGTCGATCCTGATCAAGTGAAACGTCAGAGAACAAAAGGATTTAGGGATCAATAATGAATTTGAGAATATTAATGGTTGAAGATGACACTTCTGTTGCTGAAATGATGGGAATGTTCTTCAAAAAAGAAGGCTGGCAACAAGATATTGCTGTCGATGGTGTCGAAGCTGTCGATATGTTTAAAGAAAATGCAGATAAGTATGATCTGATTACGCTAGACTTGAACTTACCTAAAAAAGATGGGATTCAAGTAGCTAAAGAAGTACGGGCAATTTCGCCAACAGTACCGATAATTATGCTTACTGCGCGTGGAAGCGAATCTGATCAGGTATTAGGCTTAGGAATTGGTGCCGATGAGTACGTTACTAAGCCTTTTAGTCCGATTGCCTTGATTGCACGAATCAAGGCCTTGCATCGCAGGGTAATGATGGAAGAAGAACCAACTAATCCGCACAAAGATAATCAAGATTATGAAATTACAACTGATCATTTACAAATTTCAAAGAATAGACGAGAAGTTTTATTTGATAATCAGCCAGTAATGGATTTAACACCAAAAGAATTCGATTTGCTTTACACAATGGCCCAAAAGCCAAAACAGGTTTTTTCACGTGATCAACTGTTGGAGCTAGTTTGGGGCTATGAGTATTATGGTGAAGAAAGAACCGTTGATGCCCATATTAAAAAACTGCGGCAAAAATTAGAAAAAGTTGGTGCTAAGGTAATCCAAACTGTTTGGGGCGTGGGTTACAAATTTGATGATTCGCAGGTCAAATAATGAAATTAATTTACCAAAATATGTTAGGCTTTTTGCTTATTATTGTGACAACAATTTCGATTATTGGTTATTCAGAAATTGATTATGCGCGTAATCAGGCTTACACCCAGAATTATCAACGGATGGAAGGCTATGCTAATTCTCTAGGAAATTTGGCAGAAGTCGACAGTCAAAATGGTACAGCGTTACTTAGCAATAATTTCTTGAACCAATTAGAGTTTGTTCTTCGTGGTGATGATGTCCATTTACGCATTTTTAATGATAAAAATGAACAAATTTATCCAAAAACTGGATCAAAAGTTCAATTGTCTAAAGAAGTTTTTTCTACTTTGAAAAATGGTCAAGAAATTCGGATTCAAAATAATCATAATGAAAATTCACCAATCGCTTCGACTAAGGATGCATATACTGGTGTACTTGTACCGTGGATGAATGGTAAAAATCTGGTTGGCGCTGCTTGGATTAGTTCTAAAGTTAATCATGTGGAACGACCAATTTTGATGGCAAAGCGTAATTTGCTAAGAGCTTTGCTAGTTACAGCAGCCGTGGGACTGATTTTGAGTTTTATCATTTCATATTATTCAACTAAAAGAATTAAGCGGTTATCGCTGGCTACACAAAAAGTTGCGTCTGGTAATTTTAATGTGCAAATTCAGCACAAAGATAGTGATGAAATTGACCAGCTGGCAGAGAATTTTAATAAAATGGTCCAGGCATTGAAGCAGTCTAATGAAGAGGTGAAGGCGCAAGAAAAACGCCGAGATCAATTCATGGCAGACGCAGCTCATGAAATGCGAACCCCGTTAACTACGATTAATGGTATTTTGGAAGGGTTGCAATATAATGCTATACCAGAAGAATCTAAGCCAAAATCAATTGCATTAATGCAGCGTGAAACTAAAAGATTAATTCGGCTAGTTAATGAAAACTTAGATTATGAAAAGATTCGCAATAATCAAATTATGTTGATTAAGACTAATTTTGATGCTGCACCTATCTTGCATGATTTGAAGTCACAGCTAGAGCAAAATGCGGATAAGGCCAATGATAAATTAATTGTAAAGGTACCAGATAAATTACCGATCTATGCGGATCGTGATCGTTTTACTCAGGTAATGGTAAATTTGGTACAAAATGCAATTCAATTTACTCATAATGGTGAAATTATTATTTCAGGCAAGCGAATTGAGCATGGCACACAATTATCAGTTGAAGATAATGGTATTGGTATGAGCAAGGAGCAGACCAAGTACATTTTCGAACGCTTCTTTAAGGCAGATCCTTCTCGTGCTCGAATGGGAACCGGTGAATCGGGGTTAGGATTGGCAATTGTGTCATCGCTAATTAAGCAACACGGTGGTAAAGTAGAAGTGATTTCTAAACCTGAAGAAGGATCCACTTTTACGGTAGTTTTCTATGACAAGGGTTATGAACAATTTGTAACTAAGAATTAAATATCAAATAAGGCACAGATCTTGATAGGTCCGTGCCTTATTTTTAATTATTTGCGTTTTTAGAACTATTTTTATCTTTCTTATCGTCTTTATTATTTTTAATGCTTTCAGGGATTTGGGTGATGTCTTGTTTGCGGCCTTTTAATTCAGGGGCATTTGTCCGGTATAAGTTAGTAGTAGTACCGTGATGACGACTGTAAAGTGAGGTCGAATTAGCTGCTAATTCTTTGTTAATAGCGACCATCTTTTGATAATTTGCTGCATAGTCAAACTGGGTTGGATCAGCTGGGACAAAACCAGCAGGAGTATAGAAACGTAATAAATTATGATTATTTAATAAATCTGAATAATGCAGGGAAGCCTTGGCTTTTTGAGCTAATTCAGTGATCTCTTTTTTCTCCTGAGGGGTAAAATTGATAATTTGTTTACCACTAACCCGATCATAAACTACGCCTTTGATGCCTTTACCACCAACGATAATGTATCTAGAACTGACAATCGTACCATTGCGGAAGACAATCCAATTTTGCCTTTTTGGTGAAAGCATATCACTACCAAATTGAATGTAATCTTTATTACTGATCCCGAGTAAATGCATTAGAGTTGGCAATACATCAATTTCACCAGCAATCTCATGATTAATTGATCCCCTTAAATTGTTGGCATGAATCATAAAGGGAACTCGTTGCATTTGAACGTTGTTGTAGGTATTCCAAGTGTCAGAACTTTCACCAATAATTGGCGCTAAAGTTTCATTTTCAGAATTGCTTAAACCGTAGTGATCACCATAAATGACTACCATGGAATTCTTATAAAGACCAGATGATTTTAAATAGCGGAAGAATTCGCGTAATGCTTCATCTAAATAGTGAGCAGTTTCAAAATAATTATTGATGGTCTGGTCAGTCGTGTTAGTAGTTTTGAAATTAGGATCTTGATCTTCTTTGTCTAAATTAAAGGGAATATGATTAGTAACTGTAATGAATTTAGCATAGAAAGGTTGCTGCATTTGCTCTAAGTATTTGATACTTTCAGCGAAAAGCAGCTTATCTTTAAGACCATAGCCACTTGCGTCTTTAGCTTGGGTGCTGTAGTAATTTTTGTCAAAGAAATAGTTATAACCCATGTTTTTGTAGACATCATTTCGATTCCAAAAACTTCCTACATTGCCGTGAAAGACAGCAGAAGTATAACCATCCTGGCGCAAAATTTGCGGTGCTGCCTGGAAGGTATTTTCTGAACCTAAAGAAGTAAATAATGAACCATCAGGGATGCCATAGGTACTGGTTTCTAGCATGTTTTCTGCATCACTGGTTCTACCTAGGCCAACTTGGTGATAAAAGTTATCGAAACTAAGGGTATGTTTATTGCGATAAAGCGAATTAAGGAAAGGAGTAACTTCTTTGCCGTTGATTTTAAGATTAATTAAAAACTGTTGGAAACTTTCTAAGTGAATGATAATTACATTGCGATTTTTTTCAATCCCAAAATATGAAGAAGATGGGGCAGCATTTTGATTTTTGGTAAAAGTTAAGATCTTATTTAAATCGGCAGTATTAGCATTCTTAGTAACTTGGACGTTTTGTGCACTCTTGAAGCAATCATATGCAGTAAAAGTATCAATGCCAAGATATTTAACGACATAAGAGCGGTCGAAAGTATTCCGCAATAAACGAGGTCTCGATGTTTCAGCTAGCAAAATGTTAAGCGTTAAAATAAATGCCCCGATTGAGGTGATCGCAAAAGGCGTAGACAAGCCATAAGATTTTTGGTCAATTTTGATTTTGTGAATAATCAGCAAAGTAACGATAATGATCAAATCAATCCAGATTAAAATATCAGATGGGTGTAGCAGCGCTACGGTACTTTTGCCTAGTCCTTGTGATACTTTTCCGACATTAGTCATTGTTTTTATAGTTAAAAAATCTGAAAATTGCCGGTAATAAATGATATTTGCAAAAAGTAGAGCAGTATTGGCAAAGTCCAAAATCAACATGGCAATGTAGGAAATGAGGGGCTTGGGAATATAAAAACCAAAACTGATTAAGATGATAGCGGCGCCAACGGGACTAAGCCACATAATAAAATGTTGATAAGGGTCTGTTAGGCCCAAATTAAAATCACAATAAGCCGCAAAAATATATTTCATCCAGAAACAAGCAACCAGCAAAGTTAAGAAACCGGGTCTAGTTTGAATGAAATTGATAATTTTTTGTTTCTTCATATAAATGCTCCTTTAACATCTTTTAATTTTACTGGTTCAATCCTATGAAAACAATAATTTGCAAATAGTTATCCCTTTTTTAAGATTTTTCATTAAGAAAATAGGTATAATCTATAATTGAATAATTTGAAAAGAGGCAAGGCATGCTATTTTTGGGCCCACTGTATAGTTTTTTAGCTAAACAATATGCAACTAATATTAATCACTTTGCATTAGTTAAATTAACTTTATTAGCACTGGATAAAACAGTTTTTTATTTTTTGATTTTTGCTGTAGTACGTTTAATCTGGCTTCTATTAGTGCGCCGTAGACGATCTATCAAATCGGAAGCAAGCGTTTGGTTATTTGCCTTTTACATAATTTTAGTATTGATGCTAACCACTTTTAGAAATACTTACTTCCCGTGGCAATTAGATTTTAATTTTTCAAGACCCTTAAGTGACATTAATTTGGTGTTTATGAAAGAAACATTGAAGCTAGTGTATGCCCCTAGTCAGTTGGATTTCTTTTATAATTCTTTAGGAAATGTCTTGTGCTTTGTGCCGTTTGGTTTTCTTTTCCCAATTGTTTTTTCAAAAAAAGCTACTTTTCTGAAAACTGTTTTGATCGGGATGCTATTTTCAGTAGGAATAGAAACTTTGCAGTTTTTGCTAGCGACCGGAGTTAGTGACATTGATGATGTCTTTTTCAATACTTGTGGCGCGGTTTTGGGTTATTTAATTTTTAAGATTGTCAAAAAAGCATGAATGCGCTTATAATGTACTGGTATTTATAAATCAAGATTGTTAAAATAGGTTTGTGAAAAATATTTTATTTAGTTAGGAAGCAGATTTATGAGTTTAATTAAATTTGATAGTAGTAAACTAACACCATTTGTTCACGAAAATGAATTAAGTGAAATGCAAGCTATGGTTAATGCTGCTAACACTGAACTTCGCGATGGAACTGGTGCAGGTAACGATTTCCGTGGTTGGCTTGATTTGCCAGTTGACTATGACAAGGATGAATTTGCCCGTATTAAGAAGGCAGCTAAGAAGATCCAATCAGATTCAGAAGTTTTGATTTGTATCGGTATTGGTGGTTCTTACCTTGGTGCTCAAGCTGCAATTGAATTCTTGAACAGCAACTTCTACGGCAAGGAAAAGAACGGTATGCCAACTGTTGTCTTCTGTGGTAACTCACTTTCAGGCTCATACCTTTATGACTTGATTGAATGGTTAGGCGACAAGGACTTCAGCGTTAACGTAATTTCTAAGTCAGGTACTACTACTGAACCATCAGTAGCATTCAGAATCTTCAAGGACAAGTTAATCAAGAAGTATGGTAAGGAAGAAGCTGCTAAGCGTATTTACGCAACTACTGACCGTCAAAAGGGTGCTTTGAAGACTGAAGCTGACGCAGAAGGTTACGAAGAATTCGTAGTTCCTGATGATGTTGGTGGCCGTTACAGTGTTCTTTCAGCTGTTGGTTTACTTCCAATTGCTGCTTCAGGTGCTGACATTGACGCATTAATGAAGGGTGCTGCTGATGCACGTGCTGACTACACTGACACTGATTTATCAAAGACAACTCCATACCAATACGCAGCCCTTCGTAACATTCTTTACCGCAAAGGTTACACTATTGAAATTGTTGAAAACTATGAACCAAGCTTAAGAATGTTTGGTGAATGGTGCAAGCAATTAATGGGTGAATCAGAAGGTAAAGACCAAAAGGGTATCTACCCATCAAGTGCTAACTTTACTACTGACCTTCACTCACTTGGTCAATACATCCAAGAAGGTTTGCGTAACTTGTTCGAAACTGTTATCCGTGTTGAAAACCCACGTCATGACGTTAAGATCCCAGGCGATGAAAAGAACCTTGACCAACTTAACTTCTTGGAAGGCAAGAGCTTGAACTACGTAAATGACCGCGCTTATGAAGGTGTTGTTTTAGCTCACACTGATGGTGGTGTTCCAGTTATGACTGTTAACATCCCAGACCAAAGTGAACATACTTTAGGTTACATGATTTACTTCTTCGAATTAGCAATTGCTATTTCAGGTTACTTGAATGGTATCAACCCATTCAACCAACCAGGTGTTGAAGCATACAAGCGTAACATGTTTGGTTTGCTTAACAAGCCAGGTTACGAAAACTTACACGACGATTTAGCTAAGCGTCTTTAATTTTTAGCTATATTTACTCAGCATATTTGATAGTATGCATGTTAATATAATTAGCTGTGCTAATTAAAGAAAGAGTAAGAACGATGATGTTTTTGCTCTTTCTTTTTTTGTGGAGGAGTTTTGTATGAAAGAAAATACTAAAAACGTTTTAGCAGTACTCTCTGCTGCATTTATGTCATTTGTGGGGATTCTAACCGAAACAAGTTTAAACGTTACTTTTCTGACGATGATGAAGCAATTTGATGTTGGCTTAGACATAATTCAATGGACAACAACGGGATATTTGTTAGCTATCGCAATTATTATGATTTGTTCTTCCTACTTGAATGACCGCTTTACTGCCAGACAATTATTTATCGTTGCTTGTGTTGGTTTTATGCTTGGTAGTCTGATCAGTGCAGTTGCACCTAACTTTCCAATCTTGCTTTTAGGCCGCCTAATTTCGGCTTTAGGTGCTGGATTGAGTACGCCGTTAATGTTTAACTTAGTAACTGAAGTTATGCCACGGGAAAAGTGGGGCGTTTATATGGGAATTGCCGGGTTAGTAGTTGCTATGGCGCCAACTTTGGGTCCAGCTTTTGGTGGGATAATCACTTTTTATCTTAATTGGCGCTGGATTTTTGGCTTTGTAACTATCTTTGCAATAATTGTTTTTATAGCAGGGCTATTGGTAGTCGGTAAATACCATGAACAAACTAAAAGTAGTTTTGACTGGTTGTCGTTTATTATCCTAGCTGCAGCATTCGTTACTTTAACACTTGGCGTTAATCAAATTAGTAATGGTTTTGCTAATCCAGCTTTATGGTTATTGTTAGTAGCAACAGTTATCTTAATTTGGTTGTTTGTCAAAATATCAAAAAAATCAGCTAAAAAGTTGCTTGATTTGGCCGTTTTTAAACAAAAAGCCTTTGTTTATGGTGCTTTAGCCTACTTTTTACTGCAATTTAATAATATCGGAATTAGTTTTGTTTTGCCGAATTATATTCAAATCGTTGGAAAACAGTCTTCTTTAATCGGTGGACTGATTTTATTGCCAGGGAGCATTATTGCGGGGCTACTTAATCCGTATTTTGGTAGCCTATACGACAAAAAAGGAGCCAAATTACCACTTTACTTGGGTGGTAGCTTAATGTTAATTAGCTGTTTATTATTTGCGATCTTTGGACTTAAGCTTACGGTCATGATGATTGTTATGATTTATGGATTAATGATGTTAGGTCATAGAATGTCGTTTTCTAATACTTTGGCTGAAGCTCTAAAAGTTGAAAAAGGAACTTTACGTGCTGACGCCACTGCTGTTTGTCAAACTAGCCAGCAATTAGCTGGTTCTGTAGGAACAACGATTTTAGCAGCGATTATTTCTGTTTGGCAAAAACAAGGAAATATATCCTATGCTGTAGCAACAGCTCAAGGCAGTCAGGTAGCATTTTATTTTACAGTGTTTACTGCTTTGATTATTTTGATCAGCGACTGGAAAATGTTTAGAGCAGAAAATAAGATTTAGTTAAGACATTAACGAAAAAATAAGTTATAATACTATTCGGATGATGAAATTTAGTGAGAGATAAAAAGACGACTGACACACAGTCGTCTTTTTTCTGTTAGTTTATAATTTTGCATTTTCAGTGATGAAGCTTTGGATGATTTTTTCGCGCATAGCTAAAAAGATAGTGTTGTGTCCGGTCGGATGAATTCGATTGGTTAACAAAATTAACCCAGACCGTTTAATTCGATCAAGAATCATCAAGGTACCGGTAAAGCCAGTGTGAAGAATAATGGGATAATTTTGCTTAGGATCAAAACGGAGGTCCCAGCCCCAGGAGCGTGGCTTTATTCCCTGCGGATTTTTATTGTCAAATAATAGGCTGACTGTTTTTTGGCTATAAGGCAGGACGTTGGGCTTTAAACCTAGATATCCCTGCGCAAAAGTGATTAAATCATTGAGATTAGAGAAGAGACCTGCAGAGCCGCAATCAGCGCCAAGTTGTCTGGCTTTTGGATCGTGAGGAATTCCTTGCAAGACATGCCCAGCAACTAGTGCAGTCGGCACACATTCACTTTTTTGTGGTGAAAAAATAGTATTTTCAAGTGGCATTTGTTTAAAGATTTGCTCTTTAGCGACTTCTTGCACTGGTTTATTAAAAATATGTTTAACAACCAAGCCGAGCAAAATAAAATTAGTGTCGGCATAACGCATTTTGTGTTCAAATTCGTCAGTTACTGGAAGATTAATAATTGCCTGCAGTAGTTCATCATGATTTAGTTCATCACGATGAGGGATCCAACCACGGATACCACTAGTATGGGTTAGTAAGTGATATAGCCGTATACGAGGATCCTTGAATTCAGGAACGAATTGTTGCAAGGGCTCAGTAAAATTAAGTTTGCCTTGATCGTAAAGTTTAAGCAAAATATTTTCTGTAGCTAAAACTTTGGTTAAACTAGCTAAGTCATATTCTGCAAAAGGGCTTAGTTGCGTAACTTCAGGATAAATGCTGGCAAAACCAGTAGTTGAAGTAAAAATCTGTTTATTTTTGATAAAAGTATAATTAACGCCAGGAACAACGCGGTCAAAGACCATTGATTCAATTAAATGTTGTGTTTTATTAAAGTCGATCATGTTTCACCATCCATATAAAAGATATTATAACTAAAATGACTTGACAAGAATAGAAGAAAAAAGCATAATTATTAGTGTTGACTCGCCCGTTGGTCAAATGGTTAAGACGCTACCCTCTCAAGGTGGAGTTATGAGTTCAATTCTCGTACGGGTGATTTACTGAGATATAGCCAAATTGGTAAGGCACAGGATTCTGGTTCCTGGATGTTTGGGTTCGAGCCCCAATATCTCAATTTTGAGAAAATGTCTTAATGCTGAAAGCTTTAAAAGCCCAGTATTAAGGCATTTTTGTTTTTGGCAATTTTCTGAAATTAATCAAAATTAAGCAAAATAATACAATATTCTTACTGGCGTTTACTAGCACCAAAAAATATAAAATTGGTCTAGGATAGTTGACTGAAATCACGTACAGTAACTGAAAATGTAGATTTTCCTTTGTTGTCCGAAAAATTAAGCAAAAAATAAAGCCAAACACTTTATTGTGCTTGACTTTACATACCAGCTTTAATAATTTTCTTTTCAGCCATTTTCTTTCTCAAAGCTAACATAGCAGTGTAGGTAGAAAGAATATATACTTTTTTAGTCGGTAATTTCTTAATTTCTTCAATTAAGCTGTCATCATCAGGATTAGTACTCATTGTACCAGGATCAAAACCGGCAATTTCTAATCTAAATCCCATGTCATGCCAGCGTTGTCCACCAACTAGTACTTTTTTGATCTTATCTTTATTCAAGCCTTCGAAATCGGCATCCCAGATCCATGAAGTATCGATCCCATCGGCATGGTTAGCGTTGAGTAAAGCAATTAATGAATAATTATCTTTTTCAGTGTTAAGCATGTGTAAAACTTCATCAAGACCAACAGGATTTTTGACTAATATTAAGTCGATATCTTTATTGCCATAGTGAATTAACTCTTGACGACCAAAGATTCTCTTATTTTCAGCAAATGCTTGAGCCACTTCATTCTCAGTTAAACCGAAATGACGAGCAACTGAATAGGCAGCTAATGCATTATAAATATTATAAGTACCACCAATATTAATGGCGTAATCTTTGTTGCCCATTTGGAATTTTACGCTATTAGGAGTCTGTTCAATGATTTTGTTAACAGTAAAAGTTAGATCAGGACGGTGATAGCCACAATTAGGGCAGAAGAAATCACCTAGGTTAGCATAAATTCGGCTGTGATAATGTAAAATGTGATCACATTTAGGACAAAGTACACCGTCAGTATTAACTGGGGCCTTAAAATCATTTTTTGGTTGATCATCAGGTAATTTAAAACCGTAGAAGATCTTTTTATTAGGAAGATCGACTGATGAAAAAATACTTGCATCCCCATTAGCAATAATAGTTGCATCAGGTGCCAACTTAATTCCATCAACAATTTTAGCGTAAGTAGTATAAATTTCACCATAGCGATCCATTTGATCACGGAATATGTTAGTTAAAACAAATACGCTAGGATGTAATAATTTAGTAACCATCTTAACATTTGCTTCGTCAACTTCTAATACGGCAATTTTACGCTTAACGTGTCTATTTTTATGTGCTAAAAATGCAGTTACAATTCCTTGTTGCATATTTGATCCAGATGGATTGGTTAATACATCACCATATTTTTTCTTAAGTGCTTCAACTATTAAAGCAGTGGTCATAGTTTTACCGTTAGTACCTGTGACGATTACGGTTTCGTAGCCTTTAGCTAGAGTATTAAGTACGCTAGGATCAATTTTCATAGCGAACTTACCTGGAAAGCTTGTACCACCTTTTAAGACATTATGTAAAAACCAGTAACTGGATTTTCCCGCAACTTTTGCGATTCCTGATTTAAAACTCATGTATAATCCCTCACTTTAAAACTATGTTTTAGTTTAGCATAGAGCCAAAGGGAAAACGAGGTTTTACTACTTATTAACTACACAAATTTTATTTTTCCTCTATACTATGTTAGGCAAACATTTTTAAGCAAAGGAAGGATTACATGGCACAATTATTTTTTCGTTATGGAGCAATGAGCAGTGGTAAGACAATTGAAATCTTAAAAGTAGCCCATAACTATGAAGCACAGGGGCGTAAAATTGCTTTAATGACGAGTGGACTTGATAATCGGAGTGGTGTTGGAACGGTTGCTTCCAGAATTGGAATTCATCGTCAAGCCATACCCATTACCGAAAAAATGGATTTATTTGAATACATTAAACAAATGAATGATCATGATTTAGCAGATGGTGATGGCGAATTAGCCTGCGTATTAATTGATGAGGCTCAGTTCTTAAAGAAGCATCATGTTTTAGAATGCGCTAAAATTGTTGATGAATTCAATATACCTGTAATGACCTTTGGCTTAAAAACTGATTTCCAGAATCATTTATTCGAAGGTAGCGAGAACTTATTGATTTTTGCTGATAAAATAGAAGAGATGAAAACTATTTGTCATTATTGTGGCCATAAGGCAACAATGAATTTAAGAGTTAATGATGATAAGCCTGTTTACGAAGGAGAACAGGTAAAAATTGGCGGCGACGAAAGTTATTATCCAGTTTGTCGTTATCATTATTTTCACCCAGGTATTAAAAGATAGGGAGGACTTTTAATTTATGGATAAAGTGATGGCTCAATTAGAGAGTTTAGTAGCCCACTATGAAGAACTACAAGAAATGATGGCTGACCCAGAGGTCATCAATGATACTAAGCGTTATATGGAAATCTCTAAAGAAGAAGCCGACTTACGTGAAGTAGTTCAAAAGTACAAAAAGTATAAAGAAGACAAAAAAGAAATCGCAGATAATAAAGAAATTATTGCCAGTGAAACTGATGCAGATTTAATTGAAATGGCTAAGGAAGAAAATTCTGAAATTGAAAAAGAAATTCCTAAGCTAGAAGATGAAATAAAAATTTTAATGCTGCCTAAAGATCCTAATGATGATAAAGACATTATTATGGAGATTCGTGGTGCCGCTGGTGGTGACGAAGCTTCATTATTTGCTGGCGATTTGCTGAGAATGTATGAAAAGTATGCTGAGCGTCAAAACTGGAAGGTTTCAATGATTGACTCTGAACCTACTGAAGTTGGCGGTTATAAGCGGGTAGCGATTATGATTACCGGGGATAAGGTTTATTCAAAATTAAAATATGAAAATGGTGCTCACCGGGTTCAACGTATCCCAGTAACTGAATCTCAGGGGCGTGTTCATACGTCAACTGCGACTGTAGCTGTAATGCCAGAATATGAACAAGTAGATATTGATCTTGATCCTAAAGATATTCGTGTTGATGTTTATCGTTCAAGTGGTGCCGGTGGTCAGCACATTAACAAGACTTCTAGTGCTGTACGTATGACTCACTTGCCAACAGGGATTGTAGTTGCTATGCAAGACCAACGTAGTCAGCAACAAAACCGTGAAAAGGCTATGCAAATTTTGAAATCACGTGTTTATGATTACTATGAAAGTCAAAACCAAGCTCAATATGATGCTAAGCGTAAAAATGCTGTTGGTACTGGGGATCGTTCAGAGAGAATTAGAACTTATAACTATCCTCAAAATCGTGTAACTGATCACCGTATTGGTTTAACTATTAATAAGCTTGATCGGGTTATGAATGGTGAACTTGATGAAATTATTGATGCTTTGATTCTTTATAACCAAACTAAGCAATTAGAGGAGTTGGCTGATCAAAATGCCTAAGATGACTTTAAAGCAGATGCGCATTAAGGCAGGCGAAACTGCTGAAAATGCTCGTCCTGAAGATGTTGATTATATTTTGGCAGAACGATTGGGATTAACGCCAAGTGAGTTTGAATTAAAGCAGGATATGCCGTTAAGTGATGATCAAATTAAGCAGGCTAACAAAGATATCAAGAAATTAGCTAAAGGTACATCACCGCAGTATATTTTGGGCTACGCTTGGTTTTTAGGCTATAAAATCATGGTTCAACGCGGTGTATTGATCCCTCGTTTTGAAACTGAAGAATTAGTAGAATGGGCTTTGAAAACGCTCAAGTCTGGCGATAAAGTGCTAGATTTAGGCACTGGTTCAGGTTGCATTACTGTTGCTTTAGCTAAAGAAGCAGAAAAACAGGGCATAAATGACTTAACTTTATATGCCAGTGATATTACTGATACAGCTTTAAGAACCAGTGAAGAAAACTTCTTGACCTATGATCTTGATGTAACAACTCGTAAGGCTAATGTTTTACTAGGATTAGAAAAATTTGACAAGATTATTTCCAATCCGCCATACATCAAATCAAGCGAAACTAATGTGATGGACAAAAATGTCTTGCAAAATGAACCTAAAGAAGCTCTTTTTGCGGGCGAAGATGGTTTAGATTTCTATCGGAAATTTGCTAAACAAGTGCGTGATCATTTAAATGCTCATGGCGAATTTTTCTTGGAATTTGGTTTTAGTGAAGAAGAACAACTGAAGAAATTATTTGCTAAAGAATTGCCTGATTTTGAAATTGAATTTAGAAAGGACATGGCCCAAAAGCCACGTATGATTCATGGAAGGTGGCAAAAATAAGATAATGGAAACACAGATTTTCAAAAAAGATCAAATAGATGATGCAGTTAAATTATTAGCTAAGGGTGAATTGGTTGCTTTTCCAACTGAGACAGTTTATGGCTTAGGTGCAATTGCAACGAATGAAAAGTCCGTTAAAGGTGTTTATGCTGCTAAGGGACGTCCTAGTGATAATCCATTAATTGTAACGGTATCTGATGAAAAAATGATGGCTAAATATGCTAAAGAGGTTCCTGAAAGAGCTAAAAAGTTGATTAAGCATTTTTGGCCAGGTCCATTAACTTTATTGCTGTTTGTTAAGCCTGGAACTTTACCAGATGCAGTTACTGGTGGACTTGATACAGTCGCTTTTCGTTGCCCTGATGATCAGTTAACTCATGATTTGATTGCTAAATTGGGCTATCCAATTGTGGGACCATCAGCTAATACATCAACTAAGCCAAGTCCTACTACTGCTGAGCATGTTTATCATGACTTAAAAGGAAAGATTGCCGGAATCATTGATGGCGGTCCTACCCGAGTTGGGCTTGAATCAACCATTATTGATTTGTCAGTTGATACGCCAATTGTTCTTCGTCCGGGTGAAATTACGCCAGAGGAACTAAGTGAAGTTTTAGGTGAAAAAGTTTTGATCAATACGGGCAAGGTGTCAGATAAGGATGTACCTAAGGCACCGGGGATGAAATATCGTCACTATGCACCAAGTGAACCAGTAATTGTGGTAGATGATCCAAGCGATTTTGCCAAAATTAAATTTGATGAGAAAACAGGTGTAGCAGCATTAGATTCAGTTTTAGCTAAAATTGATTTACCAGCAGAAAACAAATTTGATCTAGGCAACAATTTAGTCGATGCCGATCATAATTTGTTTGGCGGTTTACGGTATTTTGATGATAAGGCTGAGATTGAAACTATCTATGTTCAAGGCTTTGATGAAGGTGAAGAAAGCCTAGCTTATATGAACCGATTAAATAAGGCTGCAGGTGGCCATCATTTTAATAAATAAAAAATAAGGCGCAAAGGGGTTTAAACCCTTTGCGTTTTTGATTAAAATATTTAATGATCATATTATTTTTTATAGGAGGCATATATGGGAAAGTTCGTAGTTTTGGATCACCCATTGATTCAACACAAGTTGACTATTATTCGTCGCAAGGATACAGGATCAAATGAATTTCGCCGTATTGTTGGTGAAATTGGTGGTCTGATGACCTATGAAATCACTAGAGACTTACCACTTGAAGATGTTGAAATTGAAACACCAATGGGTAAGACGGTTCAAAAGGAAATCGCTGGTAAGAAATTGACAATTGTGCCAATTTTGCGTGCTGGTATCGGAATGCTTAATGGTGTTCTTGATATGGTACCATCAGCTAAGATTGCTGTTATTGGTATGTACCGTGATGAGAAGACTTTGAAGCCACATGAATATTTCTTCAAGGCTCCAAAGGATATCGCTGAACGTGAATGTTTGGTTGTTGATCCAATGCTTGCAACCGGTGGCTCAGCTAATGATGCCATTGCCGCATTGAAGAAGCGTGGCGTTAAGGAAATTAAGCTTGCTGTTTTAGTAGCTGCTCCAGAAGGCATTAAGGCAGTTCAAGAAGCAAATCCTGACGTTGACATTTATGCAGCAGCTGAAGATGACAAGCTAATGGATAACGGCTATATTTTCCCAGGTCTTGGGGATGCTGGTGACAGATTATTCGGTACTAAGTAATCTCCTTATTTAAAAAATATTTACTCTAATGCGCTTTCATTATTACACAAAGATGTTTTTTGGTGTTAAGATGATTTACGTGTTCGAGTTTTTTTCAACACGAGAAGGGAGGTCACGAAGTAATGGAGAAATCATTTGTTTTTAAATTGATGGGCTTGAATTTTGATCTTACTGGGATCATCGGTTCAACGCTAATGGCTCTAGCAGTTTTGTTTATCTGCATTTGGCTTTCAAGAAAAGTTGAAATGAAACCTAATAAGAGACAAAATGTATTTGAGTATTTACTTGATTTTACCAATGGAATCGTTAAGGACAACGTTGGCGATAATGATGCTCAAAAGCACTTGTCACTTTATGCATTTGTTTTATTCCTGTTTATTTGGTTTATGAACCAATTAGGGATGTTCATGGAAGTCAAAGTTGATGATTGGATGTTTGTAAAATCACCAACTGCTGATCCAGTGGCGACAATGTCGTTTGCAATGATGACCTTGCTTCTATCGTTCACATTTGGCGTACAACGATTTGGAGTTGGCGGATATTTGAAGAATTATACGCAACCAGTTGGTTTTATGCTTCCAATTAATATTATTGAAGAGTTTACCAACTTCTTAACTTTATCTTTACGTCTATATGGGAATATTTATGCTGGTGAAGTTTTGCTAACTTTAATTGGTAATGATCTAGCACATGCTGGCGGACCATTTACGTTGGTTTTAGCAGCTCCATTGGCCATGATTTGGCAAGGTTTCTCTGTCTTCATTGGCTCTATCCAGGCATATGTTTTTGTAACTTTGTCAATGGTTTACATTGGTAAAAAGGTTACTACAGAATAAATTTTTGGAGGTATAAATTTATGTCAGAAGCTTTTAAATATCTTGCTGCATCCATTGCAGCTGGTTTAGCAGCTTTGGCTGCATCATTGGGTAACGGTAAAGTTATTTCAAAAACTCTTGAAGGTATGGCTCGTCAACCTGAAAGTGCAGGTAACTTAAGAGCAACAATGTTTATTGGTGTTGGTTTGATCGAAGCCGTTCCTATTTTGGCTATCGTTGTTGCCTTCTTGATTCTTTTCCTTTAATAAAAAAGAAGTTAAATTAAAGGTTCTAAGTTTAAAGAGAGAAGGGCAGTAAATGATTATTCAAACATTATTTGCCGCCTCACATATTTACCTAGGTAATGCTATCTGGTATTTAATTTGTTTTGCCATCTTAATGTTACTGATCAAGCATTATGCTTGGGGTCCAGTTTCAGATATGATGGAAAAGCGGCGGCAAAAAATTATTAATGACTTGGATTCAGCTGCTAGCGATCGTAAGAAAGCTGAAACGCTTGCTAATGAGCGTGAAGCTGCCTTGAAGAACTCAAGACAAGAAGCAACACAAATTCTCTCTGACGCTAAAAGTAATGCACAAAATACAAGCAAAGAAATCGTAGCAAGTGCAAATGAAGATGCTGCAGCAATTCGTAAAAAGGCGAATGAAGATGCCGCTAAGGCAAAAGCAGATGCCTTGGATTCTGCACGTGATCAGGTTGCTGATATTTCTGTAGCAATTGCTGAAAAAGTAATTGCTAAGAATTTATCTGCTGAAGACCAAAAAGATCTAGTCGACCAATTTATTAAGGGGTTGGATGATTAATGGCTTTAAGTAGAGAAGAAATAGCTGCACGCTACAGTATTGCATTGTTTGGCTTTGCGCAAGACAAAAATGCATTAGACACTGTTTATGAAGAAATGCTGGAATTGAAGAAAGCTGTTAAGGCTAATCCACGTGTAATCAGTGTTTTAAGCGATCCTATTTTAAGTAGTAAAGATAAAAAGGAGTTTTTAACTGCAATTGAGCAAAATTTCTCAGCTGAAGTACAAGACTTTTTGAATTTATTACTTGAATATAATCGCTTTGCAGATCTGATTGAAATCATCGATCGTTTTGTCTTACTTTATGATAATGAAAAGAAGATTGCATCTGGCGTTGCTACTACGGCAGTTAAGCTAGATGATGATCAACTTAAGCGTTTAGGTGAAAGCTTTGCTAAAAAGTATAGCTTAAATGCTGTGCGTCTAGAGAATAAAGTTGATCCAAGTATTTTAGGCGGCGTGGTTCTTCAAGTTAAGGACCGCGTGATTGATGGATCAGTTAAGAATAAACTGAAGAAGATCCGTGCGCAAATAATTGATGAAAATTAAAAGAGGTGAAACCATTGAGCATTAAAGCGGAAGAAATTAGCTCCTTGATCAAGCAACAACTTGAACATTACGATGATAAGCTCGACATCAACGAAGTCGGTGTTGTAACTTATGTTGGTGATGGTATCGCCCGGGCTCACGGACTTAACGATGTTTTGTCTGGTGAGTTGTTAAAGTTTGATAACGGTTCATACGGTATTGCTCAAAACCTAGAATCTAATGATGTTGGTATCATTATTTTGGGTCAATTTGATAATATTCGTGAAGGTGATCGTGTTCAAAGAACTGGTCGAATCATGGAAGTTCCTGTTGGTGACGCCTTAATCGGTAGAGTAGTTAACCCATTGGGTCAACCAGTTGATGGCTTAGGTGAAATTAAGACTGACAAGAGTCGTCCAATTGAAGCTAAAGCTCCAGGTGTTATGGACCGTCAATCTGTTGACCAACCACTTCAAACTGGTATTAAGGCGATCGATGCCTTAGTTCCAATTGGTCGTGGTCAGCGTGAATTGATTATCGGTGACCGTAAGACTGGTAAGACTAGTTTGGCTATCGATACTATCCTTAACCAAAAGGGACAAGACGTAATTTGTATTTACGTTGCTGTTGGTCAAAAGGAATCAACCGTTAGAACTCAAGTAGAAACTTTAAAGCGTTTTGGCGCAATGGATTACACCATTGTTGTTGAAGCGGGCCCAAGTGAACCAGCACCTATGCTTTATATTGCACCATATGCTGGTACTGCGATGGGTGAAGAATTTATGTACAATGGCAAGGACGTATTGATCGTATTTGACGACCTATCTAAACAAGCCGTCGCTTATCGTGAACTTTCCTTGCTTCTCCGTCGTCCGCCTGGTCGTGAAGCCTACCCAGGTGATGTCTTCTACTTGCACTCACGTTTACTTGAACGTAGTGCTAAGTTGAATGACAAACTTGGTGGTGGGTCATTAACAGCTTTGCCAATTATTCAAACTGAAGCCGGCGATATTTCTGCATACATTCCAACTAACGTAATTTCAATTACTGACGGTCAGATTTTCTTGCAGAGTGATTTATTCTTTGCTGGTACTCGTCCAGCCATTGATGCTGGTAACTCAGTTTCTCGTGTTGGTGGTAATGCCCAGATTAAGGCAATGAAGAAAGTTGCTGGTACTTTACGTACTGACCTTGCAGCTTACCGTGAACTTGAAAGTTTCGCTCAATTTGGTAGTGATCTTGATCAAGCAACTCAAGCTAAGTTGAACAGAGGTCAAAGAACTGTTGAAGTATTGAAGCAACCACTTCATGATCCAATTCCTGTTGAAAAACAAGTTGTGATTCTTTATGCTTTGACTCACGGCTATCTTGATGCTATTCCAGTTGAAGATATTGCTCGTTTCCAAAACGAATTATTTGATAACTTCGACAGTAGTCACGCTGATTTGCTTAAGACAATTCGTGAAACTGGTCAATTGCCAGATGATAAGAAGTTGTCAACAGCAATTGAGGAATTCAGTGAGAGCTTTACACCAAGTGAGAAATAGGAGGTAGAATATGCCTGCATCTTTACTTGAGTTAAAGAAAAAGATTGCTTCAGTAAAACAAACTGGTAAAATCACAGAAGCCATGCGAATGGTTTCCGCATCAAAGTTGAACCAAACCGAAAATCGTGATAAGGGATATACCGTTTATAACGATCATATCCGTCAAACTATATCTCGTTTAATTAGTTCACAAGTAATTGATAATTTACGTGAGCAAGACATTTCAATCGATAAAAATAATATTGCTAAGATTGACTATACTGATGTCTTTGGTTTAGGTATTACGGCTGATATGATTCAACCACGTAAGGATATTAAAACTACTGGTTTTCTAGTTATCTCAGGTGACCGTGGTTTGGTTGGATCTTACAACAGTAATGTTATTAAGAACATGATGAGTATCTTTGAGGATGAACGTGCTCAAGGACATGATATCAAGGTTCTTGCTGTTGGATCAGTTGCAGCACAATTCTTTAAGAAGAACAATATTAATGTTGTTTATGAAAAGAATGGTGTTTCTGATGTACCAACTTTTGATGAAGCTTTACCAATTGTTTCAACCGCAATAAAGATGTTTTTGAATGGTGTGTATGATCAACTTTATGTATGTTATACCCACCATGTTAACTCATTATCATCTGCTTTCCGTGTTGAAAAAATGTTACCAATTGTTGATTTAGACATTGGTGTCAAAGAAGCCGAAGCACATAAAGAATTAGAATATGATATTGAACCAGATCCAAATAGTGTATTAATGAAGTTGTTACCACAATATGCACGTTCAACTATTTATGGTGCTATTTTGGACTCTAAGACTGCTGAACATGCTAGTTCAATGACAGCCATGCAGAGTGCAACCGATAATGCTAATGATTTGGTATCAAATTTAACTACAAAATTAAATCGTGCTAGACAGGCACAGATTACTACTGAAATTACTGAAATTATCAGTGGTGCAAATGCCTTAGAGTAATAAAGAAAAGGAGGTAGATGTTTTGAGTGAAGGTGAAATCGTTCAAGTAATCGGCCCAGTTGTCGATGTTAAATTCCCAATTGATAAGAATTTACCTGATATTAACAATGCCTTACGTGTAATCAAGTCAGAGGACGAAAGCATTGTCCTTGAAGTTACACTTGAGCTTGGTGATGGTGTCTTAAGAACGATTGCCATGGAATCTACCGATGGTCTTCGTCGTGGTATGAAGGTTGAAGATACTGGTGGTCCAATTTCCGTTCCAGTTGGTGAAGATACTTTAGGACGTGTATTCAACGTTTTAGGTCAACCAATTGACGGTGGTCCAGAATTTTCAAAAGATCACCCTCGTGAAGGTATCCACAAGGAAGCACCTAAGTATGCTGACTTGACTACAAGTCGTGAAATTCTTGAAACTGGTATCAAGGTTATTGATTTGCTTGAACCATATGTACGTGGTGGTAAAGTTGGTTTGTTCGGTGGTGCCGGTGTTGGTAAAACTACTATTATTCAGGAATTAATCCATAACATCGCACAAGAACACGGTGGTATTTCCGTATTTACTGGTGTTGGTGAAAGAACCCGTGAAGGTAACGACCTTTACTTCGAAATGAAAGCTTCAGGCGTTTTAAGTAAAACGGCCATGGTATTTGGTCAGATGAACGAGCCGCCTGGTGCCAGAATGCGTGTTGCGTTAACTGGTTTGACACTTGCTGAATACTTTAGAGATGTTGAAGGTCAAGATGTGTTACTCTTTATCGACAATATCTTCCGGTTTACGCAGGCTGGTTCAGAAGTTTCAGCCTTGCTTGGTCGTATGCCAAGTGCCGTTGGTTATCAGCCAACTTTGGCAACAGAAATGGGTCAATTGCAGGAAAGAATTACTTCAACTAAGAAGGGTTCTATTACTTCAATTCAAGCCGTTTATGTTCCTGCCGATGACTATACTGACCCAGCTCCATCAACAACATTCGCACACTTGGATGCTACTACTAACTTGGAACGTAGCTTAGTAGAACAAGGTATTTATCCAGCCGTTGACCCACTTGAATCTTCATCAAGTGCCCTTGACCCTGAAGTTGTTGGTCAAGAACACTATGAAGTTGCCACTCGAGTACAACATGTTTTGCAACGTTACCATGAATTGCAGGATATTATTTCTGTTTTGGGTATGGATGAATTGTCTGATGAAGAAAAATTGATCGTTGCACGTGCACGTAAGGTTCAATTCTTCTTGTCGCAAAACTTCTTTGTTGCTGAACAATTTACTGGTGTACCAGGTTCATATGTTCCAATTAAGGAAACCATTAAGGGCTTTAAGCTTATTTTGGATGGTCATCTTGATGACTTACCAGAAGATGCCTTTCGTGGTGTCGGCCCAATTGAAGATGTTTTGAAGAAAGCACAAGAAATGGGTGTAACTCCAAGTGATCCAGAAGCTAAAGCTTTACTAGAAAAGTAGGGTGATGTCAAATGGCAGATCCAGAGAAGCTTTTTAGAGTAGATGTTGTAACTCCTAATGGAATGATTTATTCACATCGTGGAAGTATCGTTGATGTACGTGCCGTTGATGGTGAACGTTCTATCATGTATAACCACACGCCCCTTTTAACTCCGCTAGTTATTAGTGAGGTTAAGATTAAGCGGAGTCGTGAAATGGATTCAGTAGTTGATCACATTGCGATTTCTGGTGGCTATATTGAATTTTCAGATAATGTTGCTACGATTATTGCAGATAGTGCTGAACGCGCAAGAAATATTGATGTTTCTCGTGCTGAAGCTGCTAAGCAACGTGCTGAGCAACGTTTAAAGGAAGCACGGGAAAGACATGACGAACAAACAATGGTCCGTGCTGAAGTTGCTTTGAGACGAGCAATGAACAGAATTAGCGTGTACAACACTAAAGGTCACTAGAAGAAGGAAGAGACGAATGCACAAAATGCTGCATCCGTCTTTTTTTGTCAAAATTGAGGAAAATATATGTTTCAATTAGGCGTTCATGCCATTATTAGTATCATTATATATTTGATTGCGATAGGTTTATCTTTTCAAGCGGTTAAAGCAATTCAACTAGATAAAATTATTCATAAAGGCCATGTTTTTGAAACACAATTATTATATTTATTTATTGCAATTGGTTTAGGTTTTTTAGTTGGCAATTTTGTCATTACTTTTATTGATACTTCAATGCAATTAAGCAATTTGTTTTAAAGATTGTGTTAAAACAAGGACAGTAAAGGAAAGTCATGATTATTTATGGTAAAATGGACGATGAATAATTATGGAGGGTTATCGTGGCACGAGATATAGGAATTGATTTGGGGACAGCAAACGTACTGATCAATGTCTCTGGTAAAGGTATCGTATTAAATGAACCTTCTGTTGTAGCTGTAAATACCGATACAAACAAGGTAGTTGCAGTTGGTTCAGAGGCATATGAGATGGTGGGAAGAACCCCAGGTAATATTCGAGTAATTCGTCCCTTAAAGAATGGGGTAATTGCTGATTTCGACATTACCGAAGCAATGCTGTCTTACTTTATTGAAAAATTAAATGTAAAAGGCTTTATGTCTAAGCCAAATATTCTGATTTGTGCTCCTACTGGAGTTACTTCAATTGAACAGAAGGCAATTATTCAGGCAGCTGAAAAGTCTGGTGGTGGCAAGGTTTATTTAGACTTTGAACCTAAAGTTGCGGCTGTTGGTGCAGGCTTGGATATTTTTAAACCACAGGGTAATATGGTAATTGATATCGGTGGTGGTACTACTGATGTTGCAGTTTTATCAATGGGTGAAATTGTTACCTCGCAATCATTGCGCTATGCTGGCGATCGGATGAATCAAGCCGTTATCAGCTACATTAAGAATACGCATAATTTGTTAATTGGTTCCAGAACCGCTGAACAAATTAAGATTGAAATTGGTAGTGCCTTTGAACCTAGCCAGGATGAACAAATTACTGTTCGTGGTCGTGACGTAGTTGATGGTTTGCCTAAGCAGACTACAGTTACTGCACCAGAGATTCAAAAGGCTTTAGAGCCAGGCTTGATGTCAATCATTGCAGCAGCTAAAGAAGTATTGGAAACAACTCCACCGGAGCTTTCAGCAGATATTATTGATCGCGGGATTATGCTGACCGGTGGTGGAGCTTTATTAAAGAATATTGATAAGCTGATTTCGTATTACTTGCAAGTTCCAGTTTTAATTGCTGATCATCCATTAGAAGCAGTTGCTTTAGGAACAGGTACGTTGCTTAAAAATATTGAAAAGCATCAACGACACTAAGTGAGGAGATTACTTGCGTAAGATTTTGATTTTTATTGTACGTATTTATCAGACAGTGATTTCACCTTTACTACCACCAAGTTGTCGGTATTATCCAACATGCTCCAATTACATGATTGATGCATTGAAAAAACATGGTCCTATTTTGGGGCTGATTATGGGAATTTGTCGTATACTAAGGTGTAACCCATTTATCAAGGGTGGAGTGGATCCAGTTCCTGATAATTTTACTATTTTTCGAAATCCACATCCGGAGAGATATGAAGATCCAATTATTGCTTCAAAATTTCATCCGGATAGCAAGTAGGAGGATTTATGTCTAAAAAATTAGAGAATATTGATATTGAAGTTAATGAACTTAAGGGAAAGAATTTGCCAACTTGGGAAGTTGTTATTCCTAATAAAAAGTCCATTGGTTTAATTGAAAAGGTAGAGGGGCGTTATCGTGCTACTACTTCTAAGACAAGCAATATTTTGTTTGCTAACAGTCTTGAAAGCAGCATTAATGACTTACTTTCATACTTTACCTTACATGAAAAATAAAATATAAGTAGTGATTATTTAATGGCAAAAGTTGAAAATGAAACAAGTCTATTTGATCGATTAGCTTGGAATATCATCATTCCGGTTTTATTATTAGCGTTGATCAGTTTGTATTGTATCTATGTAGCTGCATTAGGTGATCCAAGTCATATCGGTTCACCGATGCGAGCAGTGATTATGCAAGCACTGTGGTACTTGATTTCAATTGCAATTATTGTAGTTGTGATGCAATTTGATGCAGAGCAATTGTTTAAAATTGCACCGATCTTCTTTGGGATTGGAATATTTCTGCTGATTGCGGTTTTGTTCTTCTATAACAGAAGTGTGGCTGCTGATACAGGTGCCAAAAGTTGGTTTAAATTAGGGCCAATTACTTTTCAACCTTCAGAAATAATGAAGCCAGCATTTATTTTGATGTTAGCTCGTGTAGTTAAAGATCATAATGATAAATATGGTCATACGATTAAGACAGATTGGTTGCTGCTAGGTAAAATTATCGCTTGGTTAGTCCCAGTAGCAATTCTGTTAAAATTGCAAAACGACTTTGGTACTATGTTAGTATTTATCGCCATTGTTGGCGGTGTGGTTTTAGTATCAGGAATTTCTTGGAAAATTATTATACCGTTGTATGGGATAGTAATTGTAGCTGCTGTTGGAGTAATCTTATTAGTTACAACTTCTGGTGGTCAGGCATTTCTGAGTCACTTTTTCCAAGCATACCAGTTTGAGCGAATTAAGTCATGGCTTGATCCATCTGGTGATACTTCATCTGGGGCTTATCAGTTATGGCAAAGTATGAAGGCAATTGGTTCAGGTCAATTGTTTGGTAATGGCTTTGGCAAGGCTAGCGTTTACGTTCCAGTTCGTGGTTCGGATATGGTTTTCTCAGTTATTGGTGAAAACTTTGGTTTTGTCGGCTGTGTCACGTTGATCTTAATTTATCTGTACTTAATTATCCAGATGGTAAAGATCTCGTTTGATACTAGAAATGTATTTTACTCATATATTGCAACTGGCGTAATTATGATGATCTTATTCCACGTATTTGAGAATATCGGGATGAACATTGACCTATTACCATTAACTGGTATTCCATTACCGTTTGTTTCTCAAGGTGGATCTGCCTTAATGGGAAATATGATCGGAATTGGGTTAATCTTATCAATGAAATTTCATAATCGTGATTATATGTTCAGTACAGCTGGCGATTTTTAGAGTAAAAAAGGGATTCGAGTTATACTCGAATCCCTTTTTGTATAGATTAATCTGGCTCTATAATTTTTCCTGTTGATGACTTATCTATATGATAAGCTGTTAACAGGATTTTTTATTGCAAAAAAGAGG
>NZ_CANBCQ010000033.1 GCF_947367125.1 uncultured Lactobacillus sp. | reverse complement strand
TCTTGTGAACCTAGCCCAGCATACAGCTTCAAATGTGAAGTTGAAACGAATTTAATTTCATCAATCCAATAGCCCATCGCAAGCATTTTTTGAAAGTTGCGGATAATAAACTTTTGCATTCGCAAGGTTTTAACCGCATCAAATGGCACTTGAATACCAACATGCCGGATACTGGTCTTCCAGACTTTAAAGCCTTCACCCGTTTGCAACGCACTAGACGCGATTTTATAAATCGAGGGAATGGTACCTTGCGCACGTGATAAAAGCTCCATGATGTGAATAATGAACCTATAATTGTCATCATCTTGGCTGGGTCTATATGTCTGAATGTCGGCACCAAAAAGGTCGAGCGTTGTTCCTTTGGCGTCCTTTAAAGCTCGCCAGCGTTCAACTTTATTAGCATTATCGCTAATTGCTTCAAGAGGCTCGTTAAAGGCATCAATTAGCTTGTAAAGATTGCCACCAGGTCGCTTATACCAATAGTCAGAAATTTCAGCTAAAAGCTGTTCAGAAGTCTCATACGCCATTTACTACCACCTCAATATTTTTAGTGTCACAAGAGACGGCTTCAAACGGCTGTGTAGGTATATCTTTGTCTGCTAAATGCTCGGGGTCAGTTCCGATCTCAACGAGTGCCTCACCAACGCCTTCAATTGAATAGATAGACGGATAAATTTTAGTTAGGTAAACGGTACCGCCCATCAGTAAACTGTTGATGTAATCAGCTATTTCTTGCTTTACATAGTCGGCACCATCGTCGGTGTTCCACTCGTCAGTTGTTCTGATCTTAACCTTTGCATAGATTGGCTTGTCAGTCGCATAGTCAAAATTGATCTTTTTAACTTCACCTGTTACATCTTTTGCTTGAACTTCTTTGCTACCGGTGAGAGTAATGCCAGCCGCCACTTTATCAGCTAAGCATTGGGCTATGTCGTCCTCTTTTCCGCCCAAACAAAAAACGTGAACCGAATACGGTGGATTCCCGTATTGGTCCGCGTCTGCGAACGGATTTTCAATAATATTTACTTGCCTTACACCTGGCAAGTTCATTAATGCTGATTTGATACCAGCCGTTGACGGTCCAGGCTTTGCCACATTTTCCATGATTAGCCGCGCTCTATATGTGGAGTCGTCTTCATCATCTTGTCCGCCAGCTGCCTTTTGTGGATTCGTCACGCTAATAATGTCTTCATCAGGATTAGAAACAATAGTGATTGTGTTAGGTAAAACGTTGTTAAAATCGCCCGTTTCAACGGATTGGACAACGCCAACACCAATGTATTGACCGCTTGAATCTTTTGCGGTGGTTACGTCCTTGATAAGGTCAAACACAACACCGTCATCAGTCTCAAACTGTTCACCTGCCTGTATCAAATATTCGTCATCAGTTACGATCTGAATATTTGCGAAGCTTGGTGTAGCAACTTTCCTCGGAAGATCTAAATTAGCACCGATTCGATCAAGTGAGCTTTCAGTAGCCGTGCTGATATAAGCAGAATAGTAAGTTTTTTGCAGTTCTTGAATTAGCAAGGTTTCGCGCCACGCTATCAGTCGGGCAATAATTCCAAAATTGGAATTACTTGTCAGGACGATATCGGTGCCAAAACGTTGCATCAAGTCATCTTCTACACTGTCCAGTATTTCTTCATATGTGGGAGCTAAGAACCCCCGCTTGTGTAGTCCGAAACTAGCTATCGCCAAGCTCAAAACCTCCCTCTACGTTTTCCGGTTGACCATCGCCAACTTGAACAGTTGCGCTAAAAGCCACATATAAGCCTCTTCTAGGCATTTTCTTAAAAGTGATACTATTAACCGTTTTGACCTCTGGAACCTTCTCCGTGATGGTCGTAGACATGTCAGCGGACGCAAGTTGAGCATTGAAGTTCTTACCAATGAAGTTGCTATAATCTGCCCCTTGGTCGGGGTCAAGATTAGGCATTTCACCGTAGCGAATCAGCAGTGTAGCCCTTATTCTTTGGACTATTTCGTCAATTCCTTCAACGATTGCTAAGTCGTGAGTAGTAGGGTCAATAACTAGATCACCGTACTCATTTACCAGTAAATCCTTAGCCATCTTTTGCGTCACCTCCGAGAACTCCAACAATAATCGCATCATTAGCATCATGAACCCTTGAACTATTCGGAGTGTAAGTGTTGACAGCTCTACCGCCTTCCCAGTTGTCATTGTCACGGTCTAATACAACCGCGACCACTGGGACACCTTTTCTCATAAGCTTCTTTTTAGGCAGCTTATCAGCTAAATTAGAGCCTGTTTTAGCATCAACCTTTTCATATTCGGGTTTAAGCCGCTCAATGATTTCATCAATCATGTAGCAACTTTCAGCAACCGGAATATCTAAGTATTGTGCTGACGTTTCACCATCGCTTGAATTAGCAAGTGGCAGAATATCCGCTGTATGTTCGCCCTCGTTGTAATCAATTACTTTTGCGATAAAAGCATTATCCATACCAGCTAATATTCCCCATTGAAATTTGCGCATTGCGTTGATAGCCGCTTTGCGCTCTTCATTTTGTGATTGTGCCATACACTCACCTCCTTAAATCTTTCCAAGTGAACATTGCGTTTGTGCTTTATCCATGTCAAATGTATGTTGACCGGCCTTCACATAAAAATAGCCGGTCAAATACTTACTTTCCATGTGAATCCCCACGTTGGTGGTTATGTCTGGAACCAATGGAACCATAATTTCCCACGTTCCTTTACCGGAGCTGTCATCGCTACTTTCGTTGTAACTTGGTGGCTGTAACAGGTCTTGGTCATCAATCTCATACCACGTTCTCTTTGTGCTTTTTGGATTAATGATTTCAAGCTTTCCTTGAATGTAGGTCATGATTGAACCTGTTTTTTTGACCACCTGTTTAAGCAGTGTTAATGGTTTGCCCTTTGCGGTAAATGACTTTTTCAAAGTTGGATTCTTTGCTAAGTCAATCTTAGAAATTACGATTCCTGATTGACTTGCAATTCCTTTGATCAAAGTCTTATAGTCCGTGCCTTTGCGGAATGTTTTATTAACTTGAACCACCTTTGTCGCACGAGTTTTAATTCGCTTCTTACGCCACTTGCCTTTAATGGTCTCTTTATACGGTGTGCGATGGCGAACCGTGTACTTCTGCCCTTTTTTAGGACCTCGTTTGTACTCTTTGGTCTCTGTGTAATGGTGGTATCTAGTAACCGTCTTATCAGGTTGCTTGACCCACTTCGTTACATATTTGTTGACCTTCTTTTCTTTCGTTACTTTAAGCTTACGAGCGGCGACATTACTGTAATTAGTGCCCTCGGTGAAAGTAATCGTAAAGGTGTCAGTCGTACCATCGTGGTTAGGAATACCGATTTTTTCGATAAATCCCTCGGCAAGAATCTTCTTATCAGGTCCCCAGTTAAACGCAACATAGCAATAGAATTTCTTATGATAGAAATTTGCATGTTCCTTGGTCATGTTGTACAAAGTGACCGTGTTTTGTTGTGGTGTAGACGAATCCGCAAAGTTAACTTCAAAAGTAAACGGGTAATTATGCTTATAATGCTCGTTGTTGTAAACGGTTTGGGTTTTGCCCTTATCGTTAGTGCAAACAAACCACATATGTGGATTGCTAGTAACTATCAATATGAGACCTCCTGATCCGTTAAATCGTCGCTATCTTCGTCAGGGTCGTACCCTAATGGCTTGATAGTTGGGTCTTCATCTTCTGAACCAAGTGGATCAATCACGTCAATGTAAATTTGAACATCATAGCCAAACTCAGCCTTGCCGGCATCTTTTGCGTTGCCAGTTTCGTCCATCACTCTCATATCAATTCGAGGTAAACGAGTATCAGGAATATCAATAGCGACTAGCTGATTAAGTATAAGCGGCTCCTGTTCTAGCAAGGTTTCGCCATTCTGATAAATGGTAATCGTGTACCAGTCGGCAACGGGGTTATAGTCAATTCTTAGCGTGTAAACCTCGCCAGCCAATTTGATGTCAAAAATGTCCGGCAAATCATCAATGTTTACTGGAATGTATTGACGCATTTTACCCCTCCTTACTTAACTCGCATCTTGCTTTTAGCCTTATGCTTCTTGTCGTTGACATAGATCAAGTTACCGGCATAAATGCGGTTAGGATTCTTGATCTTGTTGACCTTTTGAAGCCAAGAAACCGACTTACCATAGCGTTTGGACAATCCCCACAGGGTATCGCCCGGCTTGATGGTTATTGCGGTGTAGTTTTTATTTCTGTTGCCTGCCAACGTCTTGGAAGACTTAGACCGCTTAGCATTCTTCTTTTTGCCGCTTGTCGTGATCTCAGCAGCTCGAACAAATGTGAAGGTAATTGAAACCTGCATCGTGTTTTTGAAGCCGGTAAATTGCCGGTCAAGCTGTGATATCAGCAAGTGCTTGTAATAAATGTCACCACGGAACGTTAATTCTTCATGGTGACTGTGCCACGTCCTCAGCTGTACCCACTTGTCATGGGCTGTGCGACCGCCGTTAATGTCGTCAGAAATAAGACCGTCAATAGTGACCGTCTTAGAATTGAATCTCGCATAGTCTTTACGAGGCGCTCCCTGATCAACGGCATAAGAAGTAATGTTTGATGAATTGCTTTCCGATTCCGTATTCGTGGGACTAAAAAAGACAATATCGCTTTCTGTCCCGTTTAATGTTGGGAAAATAGCCATATTGCCTTCATTCGTAAATTCTTTTTTATGTTGTTCAATTTTGCTGACCATTGCGGCTTGATCCGTGGTCTTGCTTTTGTTAACACGTTTTTTATTAGTCTTAGCTGGTTTAAGCTGGTTCTTATACTTTTTATACCGGTTCATGTCTGCATGATATTTTTTCATGTAGTCTTCAAACTTCTTAGTATATTTAGCTTTCAGCTTTGGATCTTTCGTGTTAAAAACCTTTGCTGAAAAGTCCATTGCCGTAGCATTGGCTTTCATTGCCGCACGGTGAGCTTTATCAGCCTTATCTTTGATTTCTTTTATTTTTCTTTCTGCTTTAATTTGCGCCTTAGTCTTTTTGCGCCCCTTACGGGGCTTAGACTTGTTTTTTGGCTTTTCTTTTTTAGCCAACTTAACAACTCCTTACTAATAAAGCGATGGATCCGTACCGAATTCATCGCCTATGTTTACTAGAACCTTATTAATTTCACGGCGTACCAGTTCCGCAATCCGCTTAGCATCTTCTTTCGTTCCGTAAATCGGACCATTGAAATTGATGTTAATGACAGGTGCTGAGCCGTGAGACCGTGTAGGTCTGTTAATCTTTGGAAACTTAAACATTTGCGCTAAGTCAGAAACTTTACGCTTTGTTTGTTCGTGACTATCAACTTTAACAGGACCGTCAGCAGTGATTAGCTCTGGACCACGTTCACCTGCAATAAATGGGGTGTGCGCTTTTGGACGTCCACCCTTTGCATAGCCGTGACCATTACCCAGCGCTGACAAGCTAGAACCATAGCGATGCTTAGCATAATTCAAGCCCGCGTAAATGTTGGCAGGTCCGTTAAAGATACCGCCAGAGCCTTTACGCTTAAAGGCTTCAAATGTTGCTCGCTTGGTTTGCATAAGTCCTAATGCTGGACCGGATCCGTCACCGTCTGGGTCGCTTCCTGGTTGTCTTGCATTAGGGTTACCACCTGATTCAGTTTGGATCTGACGCAATACCCTTGCGACCATTGAATCAGAAGTAGACAAGTGCAACATACCAAGAACGCGCTTAACTGTACCAGCCCAACGCTTAACACCTTCACCACCGATGTTGCCACCGAGTGAACCTTCATCGCCTAACTTGTCCTTAATCCACTTTAAAGCGGCTGGACCAAGTTCGCGCTTTGCTAATGCAGTTAAGTTAGCAGCTGGCTTTGCAGTCTTCTTAGCAGTTGATGCATTGTGTAGCCCTTTGACTCGATAGAAGCCATAGCCCATACCCATGTCATCAGCAATACGAGTTACACGTGCCTTTGGCGGTGTTTCGTTGAACATCGTACCGGTCTTAGGGTTCTTGACGATACCCACGTGACCGGCTGCGCCTGTTCCATGACCAAAGATAACCAAGTCACCCGGAATAGTTCGATTAATACTCTTGCCAAGATATTGGAGGGCGGAACTATGTTGCATATCAACAGTAGAACGCCCTGCATTAATTCCGAAATGCTTTAAAGCCTGTGCGACCATACCAGAACAGTCACTAGCTGCCTTACTCATAGCACCCATGACATATGGGACGCCAGAGAATGTAGACTCAGCAAATCTCAGGAACGCTTCACGAGTGCCACCTTTACCATCACCACAGCCGATTGCGTTGTTGATGACTGACCACATGGCGTTAGACCAAGCATTACCGAAGTGTTGAGATGAATTTTGCGCAAGTCCGATAGAACCGCGCTTTAAATTCGATCCGCTTGGTTTGAGTTTGTCTAAGTACATTTCTTTGAAGCTTTGTGCTGGGTTGGCTCCCGCCCTCTCAGCAAGTTTTCTCAATGCACTATGGCTTAGCCCTGACCCTTTGGCAAAATGCTTTACACCGGCTGATTTAGCCACCTGCTGTGTCTGTGTCCCGTTGAGGACACCCCAGCCCTTTGGTAGCATCATGGTGACATTGTTGCCACGTGGCAAGAACAATTCATTCTTGTCACTAACTAAGGCTTCTTGCCTTGGTCCTGTTTGTGCATCGTTAACCATTGCAAGGGTGTTTTCGGTTAGACGCCCATTCGCATCGGTACCAGTAGCAAACTTGACTGGCTTGATAACTGAGGTATTGCCTCCGAATTGTCCAAGAACCTTGTCAATTCCAGTAATACCCTTGTTGATCTCACCAATTGAGTCACTCATTGCATCCCGTGCGTAACCCTTGGTCTTGTCTAATGCTTTTCCAAAGCCTTTGGCAGTGGACTCGCTAAGACTGATAACACCGTCATGGGTCTTATCCATCTGCTTGACAATGCCTTTGTGCATGTCTGAGTAGTCAGAGATAGCCCGCTTTCGGGTCTTAGAGCTATCTTTACCCGTTTGACGTGTAATCTTATTCCAAGTGCTTGAACTCTTCTTAGAGAGGCTATTAAGTGACTTAGACGACTTGTCTGCAATTTGCTTATAATCGTTGGTTAC
This sequence comes from uncultured Lactobacillus sp., assembly GCF_947367125.1. Lineage (GTDB taxonomy): Bacteria > Bacillota > Bacilli > Lactobacillales > Lactobacillaceae > Lactobacillus. The sequence continues at coordinate 21,591 of NZ_CANBCQ010000033.1, read as the reverse complement.
CTTCTTTGAGGTTTTACCAAGCTTATCAGTTCCGCTTGCGTAGCCTTTGAGCGTTAGCCCATTGCCTAAACCGCCGTTTAATACTTTTGCGGTATCATGTGCGTTCAGGATATGCTCGCCAGCGTGAACTTTCGTAAATTGCGGACCATTAGCACCAAGTAAACGAATGTGGTTAGCATAAGGCTTGTATGCTAATTCGGGACCAGCTTCACCGACAAGAGCACCGTGTGAGGTGTGCATTGTACCGCCGTTAGCGTGTGCGAACTTGTCATACTTGTATTTGTGCTTACTGCCACCAAAAGCATAATTGATGTCATTGGCAAAACCTTTGACATTATTTTTAGTACCAGTCCATGAGTTCTTAGCCCATTTACCAAAAGCACCAAGTTTGCCAGTGAAGCCATTCCAGGCTTTGATAATTCCACCAATAGAATTGTCCCAAGCCTTTTTTATGCCGCCCCAGAAATTAGACCAGCCTTTGGCAAAGCCCTTTTTGAATGCTTCCCACTTTTTAGGCAAACTTCCCCAGAAATTATTCCAGTTGCGCTTAATGCCGTTCCATGAGTTTTTAGCCCATTTGCCTATCTTAGCCCAGAAGCCATTCCAGCCCTTGCCAAACCATTTAGAGAACGCATTCCAACGGGACTTCATGTCCTTAAAGGCAGTTTGAAAAAGCTGACCTTTCTTAAATGCCTTTACATAGCGGTTGTTGTTAACTGATTTCCAAATGTCATTCCATTTTTTGCCATACCATTTGCCAAAATTGGAAACACCTGTTTTAGCCTTTTTCCAACCGCTATTAATGCCTTTGCCGATATTTCTACCAGTTTTTGAAGCCCAATTCTTTATGTTGCTTCCAGTTTTACGGGTATTTTTAGGCAAGTTTTTAAAGAAGTTGTGACTAGCCTTAATGCCTTTATTCCAACCTTTGTGGATGTTATTTCCGACATCACCAGCCCAATTCTTTATGCTGCTTCCAGTCTTGCCAACGTTAGAAGGGATATCATGAATCCACTTGCCAACGCCCTTGACGCCTTTGTTCCAGTCTTTGCCAACATCAGACGCCCATTTGCCAATGCCTTGCGCAGTTTGACGGTTCCACTTGGTCCAGCCGGCAGACTGCTTTTTGCGCCAGTTGCCCATGCCGCCCCAAAAGTCGTTCCACTTTTTGCCAGCTTTGCTGAACATGTCTTTGGTAGACCAACCAAGATTTTCAAGTGACCAGAAGTTTTTGGGCGGTTTGCTCTTTTGCCAGCCCTTAACGAATTGGTTAACAGCATGACCACCCCAGCGCCCAGCGACTTTCCCGATTTGAGCACCGACAGCGGCACCCATTGGACCACCAACAGCCAACCCAATCAAGCCACCGGCACCAGTACCAACGGCACCACCAATGTCTTGACTACGGTTTTCTGCATTATGACGGTTCTTGATAGCGCTAAAAACTTGCGTACCAGCATCAATACCCACACCGATACCAGCGCCCACATTGGCAACTTTGCCTAATGTTGTTAGATTCTTAAACCCACCAGCATGGCGAGCCGACTCTAACGGTGCTTGATACCATTTGCGTGAACCTTTTGCGGCAACATCTATGACCCTTTGAGGTCCTGCTTTTGCTACTTTACTGCCACCCATTAACTTAGTGACTATACCGGCTTTTTCACCTGTACCAAACAGGCTACCAGCAAGCTTAGTGGCTTTTATAGCATCTAATCCAGCTTTGACCTTACCCAAAAAACTAATAAATTGGGCAGCTTTAACAGCTGAGTAACCAACTAGTAAGCCCTTGCCAATCCATTCAATTTGCTTTTTGTGGGTTGAAGACCATTCAATGAACTTGACTAAGCCATTAGCCACCTTTGCAACAGCACCGCCAACATCTTTTTGGAATTTCTTACCGTCTTTTGATAGCAAGAACTTAGCAAGTTCGTTACTTGCTTTATTGATTGCTGGTAGAACTGCATTACCAAGTGTCATTTTGAAGGCATTCATAGCCTGGCGGGCACTGTTTGCGCTACCTTGTGCGGTACCCATGTTCTTAGCGGCTAACTTAGAGACATATGTGCCAGTTTTACCGGCTTTTTCTGTCCGCTTAGTTAAGCCTTCTACTTCTTTTGAAGATTTAGCTAAGATCATGGCACCGTTCATGCCAGTAGTTCCGAATATCGACTTAAAGAAGCCGTTTTGGTCGGAACCACCTTTACTATGCTCTTCAATGTGCTTATAAAGCACGGACATATCTTGCGACAGCCCTTTCAGGTTGCCGTGGGCGTCCACCATTTCAGATTTTTTAATACCAAGCTTAGTAAAGATAGAGTTCTTAGAACCAATCTTGTTAACTTGGTTAGTTAATCCGTTAATTGTGGCACGTAAGGCAGTACCAGCCTTATCAGACTCCAAACCGTTGTTTGATAAGACACCCAACGCCGACGCGGTTTCTGCTAGGCTAATGTTATTAGAGTGTGCCGCCGTACCAACGTACGACATAGCAACACCTAAATCGCTAAATCCCGTAGAAGTTGCGTCCGCTGAGTAAGCCAACTCGTTAACAACGTTTTTGGTGTTTTTCAGCATCTTGCTGGTTGAATTGGCACGCATACCGAATGCATCAAGAACCTGTGAAGATACCGTAGTAACATCACTGAAATGGTCACCAGATGCTACGCTAGCTTGCAATTCAGTTTGTAGGGCTCCGACAGCTTGCTTTGTGGTATAACCACGCTTTACAAGGTCTTCATACCCTGCGGCGATTTCTTGCTGTGACTTACCATATTTAATGGACATGTCACGCCCTTGGCGTTGCATCTCCATAACTGACTTGGTTACTTCTTTTTGCTTTTCGCCACCGAGAACTGCCAAGTTGTTAATTTCGCGGTATCTCTGTTGAATTGCCGCTGATTGCTTTGCGCCAGAAAAGGCAGCCGCACCAACGGCACCAATTCCAGCCGCCGCAACCGTTGCACCACCTCGAATGCTGTCCCACGCACTGTGGAGCTTGTTTTTCATCGTGCTGGTGGCTTTGGTAACATCATTGGCACCCTTTACCCAGCGGTTAAACCCAGTTGGATGGATTCGTTCCATCTCAGATTGAGCGGATTTAATCCCAGCCTTGAACTTATTTATCTCAGCTGTGGTTTGATTGAGCTTTATTTGCTGATTTCTATAAGCATCACTAGCCTTGTCAGTAGAACTAGTGGTGCGGTTCAAGGCACTTTGTAAGCGGCTTTGTTCGGCGCTTAATTTGCCGATTGCGCCCTGATATGCCTTAACCTTTTGTTGATTAGCCTCGTAAGTTTTGCCCTCAGATTCCAGACGTTTAACATATGACGCGGTTACCGTGTCAATGTGATTTATTTCCCTTGGGAAATTAGCAGACATGTGCAAACTGTTTGCTCGTCTCTGCAATTCCCCGAACGCTGAGTTTAAAGCCTGTGTAGCCTTTTTAGCCTCATTCACTTGCGCAAAATTAGCTTTTAAGGACAGCGACATGCCTTCATGTGCATCAGCCATTTATTAACGCCCTTTCTTTTTGGCAAAATAAAAAGCCATCAGTTTATTTTCTGATTGACTTCACCTCACTATTTCTTTCCATCGCCCCAGACACCTAGCCCAGTGGCACTTGCTTGCATGTTAAAACGTTGTTTTTCTTCTCTTCGCACGATCTCCCAGTACATATTTAACTGGTTTCTGTTCGCTTTCATGGTTAAATCCAGCGGAATACCGTGCATAGCCAACCTAATGGGGTCTTCCCAACGGTCAGCTGCTTCTTTTAAGTGTTCTTTATTCCAGGTTGCCGTCGATTCCGTCGTTAAGAAAGGAAAGCACTTCACGGGCAACATCTACCCCACCCTTGTGAGTGTCCCAGAAATCAAGGCTCTTAATGCGTGGTTGAACGAATACATCATTATCAACAGCATTGCGTAAAACAAGAGATAACTTAATATCACCGTCACGGGTTGAGTCATCTTCAATCATTGAAGCAACGGCAAAGCCTGGGTATTGAAGCGTCAAAGTGTATTCTTGTGGAGTTCCAGCGTTAAGAGTGATGTCCTTAGTGATACCACGTTGGTTAGGCACGGCACTGGTTTGAAGCTGCTTGTTTCTAGCTGCTAAGACATCAGCCATGCTAATTGGCTTATCTTCTGCCTTTGGTGCTTCTGTTGCTTGTGCGTCAACATTTACAGTAGTTTCTAAGTTTTGGTTTTCAGTGTTAGTAGTGTTGTCCATAAATTTTTACCTCGCTTTAATTAAAGAACTGAATTTTCTACAACGTTTAAGACCTTAACAGTGATGGTTCTTTCTCCGGCTTCGTTTGCGGCACCACCGTCAGGCTTCTTTTGAATATATGCGTGTGCGCCAACGTAGTGACGTGAGCCATCACAAGCGTCAACCGGATAACCACCAACACGGCGTTCATCGGCTAAGTCGTCAATGATCTTGTTAAATGGTGACATTTGATTGATGGTTAAAATAAAGGTACCGCCAGTTTTGTTGCTAATACTTGAGGTACCTGTTCCTTGAGCGTCTTGCTGAACTGATACCAAATCGTTATCGTATGAAAAAGTAAATAGGGTTGTTGCACCATAACCATAAGCGGTCTTACCGTCAATAGTGAAGTAAACATTATTGGCGTCGTAGGTGCCCATTAACCCCGTTTGTGCGTTGTTATGAGCTGTCATCTAATAAGTCCTTTCTAGTTTAAAATCGTGTCTGATTGAACTTCACCATGAACAGTAATGGTGTGGATTGCACCAGAAACGTGGTAAGTGAAACTCAAACCACCATAGTGGCGGTCAGACAAGTCTTGTTGTGATTGTTCACTACGTTGTGAAGTAGTTACGGTGTAATCACCCTTGCCGGTGGTTTCATCAGTTAAGATGATGCCTTGGGCATATGCTTGCTCCATAACTTGTGTAGCAACACCATTGATCCGAGTAATTCCTACTTGGTCATATGAGACCTTGCCATTTTCTTGCAAGAATTGCTCTAACTTGTTTTCCATGTTGGTATTGACCCAGATAATGCCGTGAATGACGTCAATATATTCACCGGACATAGTCCAACCTTCTGACGTTTCACCAACGCCGCTAACTTCCACATATGCGAATGCATGTGCTCTATGGATTGCGGACAATTCATTTGAGGTCAAGACTTCTGGGGTTACACCCTTTAATTGCTTGAACTTCCAGGTCACAGAACCAACGGTCAAGGTAGCAACTGCCCCAACGAGAGCACTGTCCATGTTTTCAGCGGTGTCATGCTTCAAGCCAACGGTGTAATTTTGACCGTAAATCTTGTCGAATTGGGTTACATCGTTGCTTTGAACTACTAAGATGTGGTTCTTGTTGGCTTCGAAAATGTTTGACAGAGCAACTAAGTTGTCGTCAACGTCATTAGATGTACGTACGGCAAAGGTCCAGTTAAAGTACCAGAAAGCCTTCAAAGCGTCGTATGCCTTTGATGGGTCATAGTCCAAAACTGCCACACGGTCGGAGTGGTTAGATTGTGCAAAGTAGGTTTGTGCCTTCTTGTAAACAGCAGTGTCTTCGCCATAGTCAACCGCAACCGCGTCAATGTTCTTGTACTCGCGGTAAATAGCGCCAGTTGCCTTGTCGGTCTTGCGTAATAAGATGCCGTTCATACGGTCTTGTACGCTTAATTGATCTGGCAAGGTGGTTGCTGGCGTAGTTTGTTCGTTACCATCGGGGCTCTTACCGTCTTTGCCATCTGGTTGCGCTGGCATTGGTGCCTTTGCAGTGACAGCATTTAAGATTAAAAGATTACCCAGCCCAACTACTGGACGTGGGTGTAAAACAGAAATAACCACGTTTACGTCGCTGACACGGTCATATGGTGCAACAACAGTGGTTGTCTTAGCATCTGCCATTAAATTTCCTCCTTATTTTTGGACACATTAAAAGCGCTGTCGGTATCACTACCAACAACGCTCGATGTGCCTTTAATTGATTCAATTGTGTAATCCTCGACATTAAAGTTGAGGTCTTTTTCCAAAAACTCAAAGCCACCAGTAACGGTGAAAGAGCAATCAAAACCATAATCGTGGTCATAATTAATGCCCTGCAAGGTGGTTCTGTCGCCCGTGTTACCGATGCTTTGAGGTACTATGTACGCTTGCTTAAAAAACCTGCGATACGGTACTTCGTGGAGTGCTTCAAACAGCTTTCTAGCAAGGTTCATAGCTTGTACGCTCGAATTAGAGTGACAATCAATCTGCATAGTGCAGATATACTGTCTGTGCTTGCCTAGCCAGTCGGCGTTAGGTTCTTGGTCAAAGTCAATCCATTTGAACGTGAAAAACGGATAATCCTCCATTTCGTCAATGTTTGCATCTTCGACCAATTCGCATCCCGTGACCTGATTGACCAGCTTTCCCAGAATATATTGCACTAAGAAATGATCACTCAATACCGGTAAATTGCTAGCCATTAGGGTGCTTGTCATCTCCCTTTAATGCGTAAATGACAACGTCAGAATAGCCTTGAAGGTTAGAATTACCAGTAATTCGGTACTTTTGACCCGGTTGAGACGGCACTTCTACGACCGAGTTCTTGGGATAAAGCTTAGAACTGATCCATAAAAGATCTGCCTGCGCCATCTCACCACCCGTATAAAATTGAGCCATGAAAGAATTTTGCGCATTATTCGGTACAACCGGTTCATATCGTTGTTCCGGTTGCACTTTTGGCGCGTCATCGTCTTCAACTCTTACACCGCCCACGTAGTGAGAGTGAGCCTTTTTTGCTGGGCTGTCATATGGGTAAACGGTTAAGTCAACCCCGAAACTGTCCAGCATATCCGCAAACGGAATATAGAAACTCATAGCGTGCCCCCTGTCATTGGCAAAATTTTCCAAGTAATGCGCTTTTGAAGCTGTCCAGTGTCAACAAGTGGGTTATTAGCCCCACGTTTGTTATCGATGGTCAGCGGCGCGTTACCTGGCTTTGTCCAACGTCTCATTACCTCTCTCATATCACTCACGCCCATGCGTCCTAGCTTTTCAAGCAAGGCTTTACCAGTCTTGCCATCATACATAATCTCTTCAATACCAGCTTTTATATATCGGCGGTATTTTTGACGGTAATCTATGCCGGTTTTCCTGATAAAGGCACGGGCTGGAATGTCTACTTTTTGCATCAGATAGAAATATGTGACCAATTTGCCGTCTTGATTGACAGCCGCAATGTGCTTTCCCTTAGGGATGAACAACTGATACTTATTTCTAACGTCTTTTGCAGTAACGTTTTTCCCGAACTCTTTAATAGCTTGCCTTGACGGAATCCATAAGAAGCCGCTGGCGTTTTTAGGGCGAATGTGTGCCCCATACTCGTTGGCTCTTACGATCGTCAAAAGCAAGCTATTTTCATCGCTGAAAAAGCCAATTACTACTTGATGATGATTTAAGTAGTCCATTTCTTTCGTGATATGATCTAGCCTATTTTCGATTTCTTCAAAACTGTCAGCCATTAGTGTTGCACCAATCCATATCTTGTAATGCTCCCGTTGCCGTAAAGGTTATACAGCCATAAATATAGCTGCCCCCACGGCGAACGCTGAAACAGTTTAAGCTTGCTGACATCTGCATATGTACGCTTCAATACTGAAACTTGTTCGCTGGTGACATTAACCCCACCATCGCCCATAGCCTTGTTAATCGTGATTAAATGCAAGGCTAAGTATTGCGTAGCCATGTCACGAGCTTTGATAGTCTCACCATCGTTGTTCTTGGCAAGCTTTGGAAAACCATCAGCCATTGCTATTTGATAAGCATTAGTCAAAAGCCCATTTAGCGCATCATCGGACAGTTTAGAAGTTAAATCTGGGCTTAATTGCTTCACAGCATTAAGCATGTCTTGTAAATCGTCCATAGGCTACCTCCGAGCTAGGCTTTCTTTGGGTCGTTGATACCGTGCAATTGTACAAATGCGTGTGGGTAGTACATCACAAGACCACCAAGACGTTCAGTGTAAGGTACTGTGGTACGTCCTGAATGGTATTCTTGTGGTAATTGATGAACTTGTTGAGCCACTGGAATTTGTACAATATCGGCGTCATTCAAGAAGATATAACCCATATCTTGCTTATTGCCGTTAGAGCCAAAGTTTTGGTGTTCAAGTTCAGGAACTGCCTTAATGTCTTTAAACCATGGTCTAATCATTTGCAATACAGTCATTTGTGGGTTGTATTGGTTATAAGGCATGTCAAGCTGGTCAATTGCGCTTTGTGGCAAGGCTAAAATTGGTTGAGCATTTGAATAACCAGCCAAGTGTGTAATCTTGCTCTTTGCGTCTTTGAGCCAATTTCTAATCTTTAAGTTGTTGTCTGGATCGTCAGCAAGTGCATCAAATGTAACCGGTGCGGTTGATTCTTGCACGCCCAACTTAGAAACTGGGTCAGTCAAGCCATTAATGTTAAGTGCTGGGTTTGAATTATGAAGCCCATTAAAAATAAGCTTGTTTTCGGCTTCTGCTAGCGCTCTACGGGCTCTTGTTGCCATTGGCGTTAAGATGTCCATGCCTACTTGTTGAGCTTCACCAAGTTGTTGACGTGAGTATCTAACCGCAATCGCAATATCGGTCAAGTTGGATGCTGATTCGGTTACATTCATGTCAACTACTGGGATATCGTCGGCACCGTCAACATAGTGTGCGGCTTGACCGGCGGTAGTCATTACCTTGTATGTGGTTTGCTTAGTCCATGCTGGAACGCTAAAAGTATGGAAAAGAGACATAGCTGTTAATTCTCGTTCCTTTGGGGTCTTAATAACGTTGTCAACATAGGTAAGTTGTTCACGCGTTAAATAGTCCTTATTCGCCATTATTTACCTCCGTTCTTGTTGTCTGTGCCAGTTGTTGAACCCGTTGATAGGGATGCCGGCTTTGGGTCAACTGCTGGTGTGCTAGGTTGGTCAACTTGTGGCGCGTTAGCATTTTGCAAACCTGAACCTGTAACAGCCGTATTAGAAAGCTGGATACGGGTTTGCATGCGTGCGGTGCCACCTTTATTGCCGGAGCCTAAAAAGACGCCAACGACTGTATCGTTAGCGCCTGCTGGCTTGAAATTACCGTCCTTATCAACGGCGGCATTCTCGTTTTCATTTACATCTTCATTGATTGGTACTTGAATAGTTCCTTCACGAACTACGCCAAACAATTCACCGGTTTGCCACTTGTCAGCGTCAATGTTTTCTTGTGTCAAATGGTCGGCATTTAAATAAGTTCTGCGTAAAGCCACGCCGAAAATATTTCCGCCGGTTGCTGGAACTACTAAACCATCTTTAATTGCGACGCCTTGACCGAAGCCGATTGGTGCTCCTGCTTTTTCGGTGTTGATTGTTGCGCGCTCAATGGTTGCTAATTGACCTGGTGCAAGTTCACCAGTGTTGTAAAGTTCTCCATCTGGAATTGCCATTTAATTACCTCCTTAGGCTAAGTGGTAGCGGTCTTTTGCGGGTTTATTGTCTACGCTGTCTGTCTTGACATTGGTTTCAATACCCGTGTAACCAACTACGCCAGAGTTATTGCGGTTCTTGATTGAGTCAAAATAAGCGTCAATGTAATCGTCTGATTTATCGCTTAAATCAACAGAATCAGTCTTGCTGATAGCTTCTAGCTTCATTTCTTTTGGAGATTTGCCTTTGAAATCAAAAGAATCGCCGACATATGGCTTAACTTCATCAATAAGCGCCATACGATCAGCGATTGCTTGATCGAGTGCATCCCCTTCAAACTTCTTCTTAAATTCGGCCAATTCCTTTTCAGCGGAATCAGCCTTGGCTTGTGCTTCGTCAGCGGATTTCTTGCTTGCATCAGAACCACCCTTTAACTTGTCGCGTTCAGCTGTCAAAGCCTTAATTTGGGCTTCAAGTTTGGCAATTTTTGAGTTATTAGCCTTGTTGTCAGCGTCAAGCTTTAAAATCTTGTCTGCGTCGGCGGTTGCAACGGTTACGTCGGCACCGTCTAAGCGAATCTTTGTTGTGTCCATTGATGTTCCTTTCTCTTGTGAGTCATCTATAACCATCTCTGCGCTGTCCCCTGTGAGTCGCACTGAGTGACCAGCTCGACCACGACGGACAACCGCAACGTGGTTAATTTGAATATTTTTTTGTGCAGAATCGTACTGCATGCCCTTATAAGTGCCTTTTACCGGCACTAAGTCAGTTTGAAAACCTATTGAAAGTTCTTGTTTGCCGCCTTGAATTTCTTTAATTAGCGCGCTATCTGTGATAGTCATGTCAACTTTCATCTTGTCGCCGTCAACATGAGCGTTATTTGCGGTAAAGCCTTTCATATATCGACCTGTATTGGTCGTGTTCACTGATTCTGGTGGGTGATCATCCGTAATGGGCTTTGAATTGGCGCTCTCAACAGCGGAATCAGTTAATAGATCATCTGGAAGCTTGGCTTCCATCGTGACTTTGCCGCCACTGTCGATATATGGAAAAACACCCACACGGGCAATCGGTACGTCTTTCACGCGTAAAAAACCAGTTTGCGAATCAACAGAAAATTTGTTGATTGTCGCTGTGTCATACCGTGTCAGCATAGCTATTCACCTACTGGCACTAATACCGGTTCTTTGGGGATGTACAATGTTTGCTTTGGCTTAACTCGCATGGTGTCCTTAGGAACATGGTTGAAATAGCGTAATTGTTGCAAAGCAACCTTGTATTTTTGAGCAACATCAAATAGAGACTCACCGTCTTGTACGGTGTACTGTTCGCAGCCTGTATAATCGAACATCCCTTTAGGGTCTTTTACTTCTACCACTGGCTTCACCTCCTTTGCTACTGGAATAGGCTTTTCTACCTTTGGAGCTACCTCCACGCTTTTAGGCTTAAAAGCATTAATTGCTTGCTTAGTTTCTTCATTGGTTAAATTGGTTGAAACTGGTTTAATTTCGTTTGAATCTGCCATAAAATCCTCCTAAAATTTCACAAAGTAAGAATGTTGATTTGACGGGCTTGAATGAACTTTGCCCCTACGTGGGTAACAAAGATTTTTTCACAAAGTCTGCTAATTTTGGGGCACAAAAAAAGCGCCCCCTCGCATTGAGGAAGCGTTCCAGTTTTATTTAATTAATCTACTGCCTCTTGATAGCAACGACATCGGATTGGCTCGCCAGGTAGCTGACCGTTGTCCCCACCGTTAGGGTCATCATACTTAAATTCTTTGCCATCTAATTCACGATGTTTTGGTCTTACCCGTTTGTCCTCCATTGATCGCCAGATATAGCGCGTTGAGCCTGCTTGCTGATTACGGTAAGCATCAATCTGGGCTAGTATTTTGCCCGTCTGGTCGGTTGCTATCAAGTCAGCATGTTTTAAAGCCATACCAGTGCGTTGACTGATAGCGTGAGTTATATCGGTAAGACCACCGCCAGCGTTAATATTACGGTAAATATCACCTTTTAGCTGATCGATGTATCGTCCTTGCATGGTTTTGATCAGTTGGGTATTTTCTAAGATCTTGCCCCACGTATACTCACGCAATTTTGCGTTATCTCTTAGCGGATTAAGCGCATAAGGTCCAATTTTCGTTTGAATTGCTACTTGATGGGTTCGTGTTTTGTTAGCACTAAACTGACTTACCGCATAAACAAACCGCATTGTCATGTCATGCAAAATCTGATCTGTGACCGTATTTTCCATGTTAATCGATATCAAATTTAAGGTTTGCTGTACGTAATTTGTCCAATCTGGTTGACGTGAATTATCCGCATCTGTGAGCATTTTAGTCCCATTAATAAGATAATGCCTTAGATGAACATCAACCGCTCTGAGGGCTATTTTTTGCCATTCTCGAATGAGTTTGGACATATCTCGGTAATATGACCGTTCAATCTTCAATGGATAGCCATTTCTTCGCCTAGCCATCGGGATGCGCCTTTTCTAAGTCTTTGTAGTACTGTTCAATTTGATCTTGCGTGTATTGAGATTCAACATCGTCAATGCTATCAGTAACATTCGCGTTATTCTGCATCCCTTGAATAGCGTTGTTGCCTTGGCCATTAAACATATTGCGAACTTCGTCAGGTGCAAAAATACCGTTTGTGACCAGTGTTCCGGCTGCATTTGCGTGGTTGACCAGTGTTTCGCTTTGCGTCTTGTCGTCCGGTGTCCATAGCGGATTAAATTCGATGTGCCACTCTAAGCTGTCTGGGTCTAAATAGCCACCAAACTCTTTTGAGTACATCAGCAACCGCACAATATTCATGATTTCGGGCTTCAAAATCTGCTCTTGTAAGGCTTTCACACTGTCATAGTAATTTTGTACGTCTTGCCCTGCGCCTGCTAGGGTTCCGGACTGTTCACCCGTTAAAACCGATTTAGGGATGTTTGACGCTGTTGAAAGGTCTTGCCACAAGTAATCAAGTAAGACATTCATGCCACCAGTTGGCGTTGCTAGCTTGGTCACGGTGTCATCGTTACAAATGAACATCATAGCTTCGGTGTTTGCTACGCGTGCTAATTCGTCTTTGTCGTGTCTGAACTGGTCTAATGGCTCATTCATCAGCCTATCAGATTGAAAGACCTTAAACGTAAATTCTCGTAGCATTTTACCCACTGATTCGGTAGCAATCGCCATGTTATTGAGTTGCTTTTCACAACGCTTGATAATCGATGTTCCTGTTTGATCATCGTCAAACTTGTCTAAACTGATGCGACTATACCTGGTAGCATCAAGAACAATTGCATTTTCGTCTTTGATTTCTTGTGTTGGATTACCGTACCTGTCTAATGTGGTGGCGGCTTGTTTGGGCTGAATCTTCAATTTTGACTCTTTGCCGTAGTCGTCGCTTGTTGGATCATCGTCAGTTAGATAGCTTTGTACATTCTTTTGACCGAATGCGTGCAATGCTACCACACTCTCGATGTTTTCAGGGTCAAGAGGGTCAAATGTACCTGTTGGATTTGTCTCTTTAACTAGGTAGGCTATATAGCCATCTCCGTGCTTGCGTTGATATATGATTTGCTGAGATAAAACCTGTTGCGTTTTCAAGTCATTTAAGCGATTTTGATACATCTCTTGTAAATCTGGCTTGCCTGGAATGACTAAACGGAATCCGTTTCTTGTAGCATCCTCTGCGACCTTTGAGACCATCTTATGAGCGATAGCATCATATTTGTATCGGTCGTCTAAGGCTTCATAGTCCTGTGAGTGATCGGCTGTTTTCCATGCGATTGACTCATAATCAGTCGTAGGGCTTAGATCAAGCGAATCAGACCGCACAACTGGCGTTTTGAAGTGCCTTATTTTCTTTTTGGCCATTGACATCCTCCTTTCCTAGTATCTAACAATTGGACCACCAAACTTTGTGTTAAGCCGACGTAATGCGTATACCATAGAGTCCACATTGTCATCGTGCGCCATGTTTGGAAAGCCCAAAATTTCGGCAATCCAGTCTTTAACTTCTGGGTGCCATGCTGGGTGTGGTATATAGACCTGTCCAGCTTCCCACATTGGAGACACTGATGCCGCACGTGCTTCCTTGCTGTCTGCACCTGGTGAAACTGGCATAATTCCTGGAATCTCACGTCTAAGCGTGTCAATGATTGCCGGACCGTTTGCCTTGTCCTCCACTAGCTTTACAGTAGCGTCAGGATACATGCGGGACATAGCTCTAATAGTGTCTAGCGTCTCAGTAAAACTTAAACGCTTGTGGCACCAGTTAGGGCGCAGGTAGCAATTGGCACCACGCCTTGACCAAACTTGACCAGCCACAAAGTCGTCATTAGCCTTGCTTTTAAAAGTTGCATCCCATGCTTGAACTGTTTGATCTAGGTGACGTGGTAGAATCACCGCATCTTTATCGGTTAATCCTAGCCTTACCTGCGTTTCTCTGCTGTCCACGTAGTACTTAACCCATTCATCTTTGAAGATGTTACCGCCCTCGATAATTGGGCTCTGCTGGTAAAGTGCGGTGAACTTGACCGTACCCATGTCATGCTTGTGTGTTTCCAGCTCTTCTAGCGTGTGCAACTCTGGACACAGCGGCTCTCCGTTGCGGCGTCCAATTGCGTCTGTTGTCCCTGCTGGGATGTCCTCCGCAATCGCTGGCAACTTGATTTCTTCCCATGGTAGGGATGACTCAGATAGCAAGCGCCCTGCTAGGTCGTCTGTTTGCCATCTGGTCATGATCACGATAACTGAGCCGCCTTTTTGCAGACGTGGGTAAAATGTCAAATTCCATTCGTCCCAGATTTTATCTTTGACGGTCATAGAGTGGGCTTCTTCCGCGTTTTTTACGGGGTCGTCAATAACCAACAAGTCGGCACTCATACCAGTAGCACCACCAAGAACAGAAGTAGCATAAAAGCCACCTCTGTGGTCTTGTACGGTGAATGTCTGAGCTGTGTTCTTGCCTGTCTTTAAACCGAACAGTGAACCTGACCAATCAGAAAAAGCACGCCTGTTGCTTGCCGCAAACTGACTATATAAGTCTTGTGAGTAAGCGACTATCATGGCGTGCTTATCTGGGTATTTCATCAAGTAATAACTTGGAAAAGTTTTTGTTATAGTTAGGCTCTTCCCATGCTGTGGCGGCATAGAAATTATGTAAAAATGCTGTTCACCGTCCGCTATCTTTTGCAGTTTCTCGGTGATCAGCTTGGTATGTGGGTACATACGCATACTTGGATTAGCCAGCAAAAAGTAATCACTGTAACTTCGCCTTGCAAGTGATTCCTTTGCAGCCAATGCAATTCCGTTCTTTTCGGCGGCTGTCAGCTTAATCATCTTTTTCACCTGCTAGCTTTGCTAAGTTGCGTAACTCCTCAGTGCTTAGCTTGTCCATCTTCTCACGGGTCTTATCAGCAACCGTATGGAGTTGTTCTGCTTGTGCCTTTGCTACCTGTGCCTCTGCTTGTGCCTTAATGGCTTCGGCTTGTGCCTTCTTTATCTGTGCCTTATCAGCATCAGAAACGGGATAACGTTTCAATATCGAGTCATACGCTGTTTGTATCTCTTTGATAGTCGGATAAATTTCACGATAAACCGGTTCTCCCGTAGCTTTATCATCACCGACATACGCCTTTGCTTTTGCTTCACCCCGTGCAATAGCTGTAATGCCTTGAAGTGCCTCGCTAGCCTTCATAATCTTGTCATCTTCGAGCTTCTGCATTTGAGCGTCAACACGGGCTTTGATTGTAGTATTTTGTAGTAATTTATTAGCATTGGTGTGAGCGTATTTTTCGCTGTATCCCGCCTTAATAGCGGCATCTGTGGCGTTGCCGGTCTTAATGTATTCATCGGCAAACCTCTTCTGTTTTACTGTCAGCTTTTGACCACTCAACCGGCTTCACCTCCAAACCTACTTGCCGTAATTAAACTTAAAGAAATAAAGAGAAGCATCCCATTTGTCATAATGTGGATGCTCTTCTAATTCATTAATTATTTCTTTAATATCTGAATCATTCATCTTTATAAAATAGTGCTGCTATAAGCAAAACAATAAGTAGTATCAATGCTAGTACGACATATGCCAATGCTGGCGTAAATACTAACCACCAAGACCACGGAAAGTATCCCATGACCTTAGCAACTGCAAAAATAAGTGTTAATAAAATAGCTAACCATTTCATGCACAATACCTCGGAAAATTAATATCTTGTGTCTTAATGGCTTCTTTTGCTACCTGCTGAGGATCTTCACACGTACCATCCGCAATCCCTCTTAATATCTTTAAATAAAGCTCATCCTCCAAAACATGAGCCGCTTCGAAATCGCTACGACTATCTTTAATGCTATCTACCCATTTTTTAACTTCGTTTACGCGTTTTATCTTGTAATTTTCCATACTTTAAAATCCTTTTTGAGCATAAAAAATAAACGTCACCTTTTGGCAACGCCTATTCATGCCAATTAAATCTATACCTGTCTATATATTTGGCGGCTCTGGTTTCCTTGTCAAGCCCTTCTTGAATTCAAATGATATATATGTATTTATAGGTACATGTATATCTGAACTAACACACTGATCCAACGGTATTGTAAGTTCTGCTGCATCACTATCGTACGGTGCCAGCATCCACTTGCCATGACCTTCTTTGATGTATTTCATAATTGTCTCCTACTTGTAAGGAATACCAACGGCATCATTAATCGTTTTAAAGTAGGTATTGCCACTTTTATCTGTAATAGCTACAGTCCAAACAACGTTTAACTTAGCACCATAAGCATTTTCTCTTAAATTATGCTCAGTGATACGTTGATTAGCAGTTTTTCCATAGCCGTTGATTACATAAAAACTAGTTTCATTTTCGTTAATCGATTCAACCTGAAACGGTAGCGTGTAACCATCATTTTTAGAGATCGATACCATGCCGTGCGGTAATTGAGAGTAACTCAAATTTACTGAATCTTGTCGTACGGCGTTGTATTGTGTCTTACTTGATGAAATTGACACATCAGAATACACATTGTTAATACCCAGCTTCAAATTAGGATTATCTGATACTGGTTTAAGAGATAAGATCACCTTTTCAGTATTGGTAAACCGCCAGTTATGTACATAACGCTTTTCAATGCCATATTTAGCTACAAAATTAATCTTCTCACCATTGAAAGTTACTGAATGATTGATTTTCGTGTAACTCATAGCAGGATCTTTTACATGCTTCACGTTTTTACCCATCGTGGCATCAGTTTGACCCTTTAAAGTTTCACCAGAATCCTCACTACAGCCTGCTAATGCAAAACAAGCAGATAATAACAATGCTGACGTAATTAATTTCTTCTTCATAGCAGTATTTTCTCCCATTTATCGATAAATTGCTGTGGTGTCATACCAGTTTCAGCAATGAACCATTTTTCAAGATCAGGGCAATCATGCGTTAAGCAGTAATGTGCTCTTAGTATCTGTCGCTCCAATAATGAGCCCGTAAACGGATTTTTAGTTTCGTGGTATGATCTATGCTTACGTTTGCAAGCCTGCCCTATAAGCTTGTTTTCTTGTGTCATGGGGTGTCTTAGTCCTTCCAACAGTTATCATGCCTTTCAATATATTCAGCTGGCATCATGCCCGCTTTTTGCTTAAATGCAATAAATTTAACCATGTCAACCGCTTTATTACGTTGGTTGTACTTTATAAGTTGCTTAGCTTCTTCAAGCAGCGCATGGTGTTTTCTGAGTTGGTAATACTGATCTGGTGTCATTAGAACAAGTCCTTTTCACTACCAAATTCTTGGCTACACTTTTCAATTTGTTTGGTCACTTCATCATTAATTTCTTTAGCGAGTGACTTAGCTTTGCGGTACTTAAACGTGCTGTACACCTGCTTAATATCGTCTGAATAAACAACACCGACAACTACGCCACCAATAAAAGCAATTAATTTATTCATTTTCATCATCCTCCACACTTAAATCTTCAATGCGCATGTCTAAGACATTGACCACGGTCATCATTGCATTGCGTTGGATTTTTAATAATTTAACTTGGTAGTCTGATACTCCTAACGGATTGATAATCTTGCTATCGAGTTTCAGCAAGTTATCTTGTAAATGCTGCTTTTCATCGGTTAATTTGCTAACTAATTCCTTATTTTGCATGGTCTTTTCGTCCTCTCGATGTAAAAATGTGCTCTCGTAATCCTCAACACTTGGTACAACTGATTCAGGTATAGGAACAATTAGTTCTGGTTCATCTTGTTCATCCTGCTTAATCTCAGCTTCTTTAATGTCTTCTTCTGGTGGGCGATACTTCGATTTATGCCAAAAGTCGCCATTCATTTGTGTAAATTGTCTATTTTTCTCATAAATCCACTCAGCCAGCGATTTGTCTGGCTTATCTGGTTTCTTGTGATACATGTTTAAGCTCCTAAAAATGCAAAAAAGGCATCGCACATTACGTGTGATGTCTTCAATGTGTATTTAGTTTTATGACAGACTCGCTAGGGCTCGAACCTAGATTACTAGTTTTGGAGACTAGCCGCTTACCAATTAGCTACAAGTCTAGGGGCCCGTAATGATACGGGCAGTAGCGAAATACTACTAGGAAAAGAAATGAATAATAACTTAAATAGATGTATGAGCCGTAAAAGGCTCAATGGGAGATGCAGGACTCGAACCTGCGACACGTACGGCTCTACCAACTGAGATAACCTCCCCCATGGGACGCCAGCCACTTCCGGTGAATTGCTAATTACGAGATGACCTTATCCTTTCTCTACCCAATATGAGGCAAGCTGCTTGCATTGAGCTCCACCTTTACAGTTCTATGACTCTTAGCCCTTTTCTGCTCTGCTTTATGTCGGAATGCTGACGTCTTCCACCGACTTTGACATAGAACCAACCTCAACGGTCTGTATCGGAATTGAACCGATGCTTCCGCATAGACAGTGCGGCGTCCTAGACCTCTGGACTAACAAACCATGTGCACGCCTGTGCGTGACTAACTTAACCTTGATGCAAGACTGGTTATTACCTCACATCTTCGCTTTATTTTCTACCGTCGCTAGCTCTCCGAACCGACGAATAGGAATAGCTGGACTCGAACCAACAAATTGCGGGACCAAAGCCCGTTGCCTTACCTTTTGGCTATATTCCTAGTTATGCGGGTGGCTATTAACCACTTAAGCTTGTTAAATCGTTAATTATTCGGTCACAAGTTTAAGCAAGTCGCAATATAAGGAGCGACCTCATACCTCTTGCTCAATTTAATTCTTGGTGAGGGTTTATCCTCCAACTTTCACCCAACAATGCGAATTAGATTTAAATTCAGATTTTAATTCTTACCTAATTGTATGCATATTATAGGTTCCACGGTTTGGGCTACTTGTACGGCACGTATCAGTTATACCCACATCTCTGCAGATCATCGTGGACCGAGATTTTAGTTTACATTTACCTCGTGGTTCCCTGGTATGTCTGCCAGATTAGCGTGAGGCTGCTTTATGCAGAGCGCCTAAATCTCCGCCGGCAATTGTAATCTCGCTGATATTGTGCCTACCTTATCAATAATTTAATGCTTTCTTATCCAGCCATCGACACCTATTCCCTTTTCGGTGTAGGTCAACCAAAGCTACTACCCTTTGGTTTGTCTGAAACTCAGCCGGTATCCCGACTGAAGGTCGCTGTCGCTTTATAGATTGTATAGCGTGAGCCCTGTCACGGGTTTATACACACGCTTCCGCATATAAGCAGTGAAGGGATTCAACCTTCGCACGTGACCAACTTGGTCATCATAACGAAACATTATGAAATCTTGATGTTGCAACATTTTCAAGTGTTAAACTCAAAAACATCAAGAAGTGAAATTATTAATTTGAATTGAATTTAACGTGCGTCAACACTACTGCTTAGCATATGAATTTATTATCAATTATGTAATAGACAATTGAATGAATGCCGGTTTTCCGCGCCGGCTAAGAGCTAGTGAGGATTCGAACCTCTGCCATACCAGACATATCGAAAAAAGCATATGGCATTACCAGCTACTAGCTCATAGCGCACCGCATGTGCGGTGCCAAACGGACAGTTTTTGAATGATAAATTTAAATTATATACAGAGTGCCCGAATTAACGGGCTACAATAGCATCGGGAATCGAACCCGGTCCAAGACGCCAGCCGCTATTACTTTTAAGAAAAACCTTTTAATTGGAGGTTTTTTAATAATGGTTCATCAGTTAAAAATAAATTACCACTACTTCTGCTATCGAAAATTCCCTTTTCCTAAATTTTCGACAATACTATAATACAGCCATTTCACTCCGAGCGATCTCCGATAAAACTCTGACCAAACTCCGTTTTTTATTTATAAGAATGTAAGTCTTTAAGGTACGGCACGTTATACCAGTTCTTCCACTTTTCAAACCTATCAGCAAACTCACACAAGGCTTGACGCTTCTTAACGAAGTACTGACTATCTTCATAGCCTAGCTCGCCCTGCACTTTATAGTCATCTTCATGTTGCAGGTATACCTTGGCTAAAATATCTTGGTATGGGGTACGTCCGCCATTTCTACAATTTATGATAGATTTATAGATAGCCTTACATGCTTGTTCTGCCTCGATGATGCGGTTGAAGCTTGACTCAGTATGATTTACCCCGCCGTGCGCTGAAACGCCTGACGCGTCCATTTTAGGGCTAGATAAGTGTGAATCATCAACGACAGACAGATCAGAAGCATTTAACCCTGCGAAATTTTGGTAACGTTCGAAATCAAACGTCAGAAAATTTCTCACGTTTCTTGCGGTCTCTCTTGCGTCAACCTTTAAACTGTCATCTAGTGCCATTTGTTCTGTTCTATCTGTCATCCTCATATCACTCCATTAATTAATCTTCCCATGTAACTGTTACCTCAACATGGGGATGCATTGAATACCATTTTTCCACGCTGTGCGTAACAATTAATTTATCGTCTTCATAAAATCCATCTTGCAGCACCATCTTTTTGTGTAGCGCTTTGTTTAATTTCATCTTTGGGTTCATCCCATCAAAGATTATTTTTGCGATGTTGTCGCTATCTGGCTTCTTTGTGGGGCGTTCTTTGCCTTTTAAGCATAATTCCCTATGCTTTTTAGAAAAGCTCTTAGGGATACCAAAATAAGCTTTTATGGACACGCCACACTGTGAGCTGATTGGCTCACTTATCTTGTGTTCTTTTCTGGCGTAAACTGCAAAATATCTCACAATGTCCTCATATCGGTGCGTTTTTGCTGGTGTGTAAGTTCTAACACCACCAGCCCTGCGAACTGTCCGCGGGCGTTCCTTGCTTTGTGGCTCACCAGGTACTACAAACTTGATGCAATTGACTGTCATTCTTTCACCAGCTTTGCAATTCTCTTTAAAGCATCGTTAAAATGCTCATCATTTCTGCTTCGATAGCTAGACGCTTTCAAGCCACTAATAAGCGTGGCCAGCGCCTTGATGTCCTGGTCTTGTCTTGTCTGATCTTCAATAACAAGGTCATGCAACTCGGTCATTTTCCTTGCTATGGCATTGATAGATTTAGCATTAGCTACTTCACTTTTTTGTACTTGAATCAGTGATTTTTGAAGCTGATCTTGCTCTTCTGATAGAATCAATTGTCTTTTAAACAAAATGTCCATATTTTTATTGATTGCACGTGAGAATCTTATATTCTGACGTGTGGAGATAAAAATTAAAATCACTAATGCAAATGACATAATCACATTAATTATTGTCAGTATTTCATCTATCGACATATATTCCCTACTTTCTGCTAAAAATCATGTAAGCTTCATCAGGCTTGATCTTAGTTAATCTGTCTAAGTCAACATCTTCGTTATCTGCCTTAACCTGTCTTACTGCCTTCTCAATTGAATATGTCATTGGTGTAGTTCTACCCGTTTCAATACACTCAATTACGAAGTAATCAGAGTGGTTTACTTCTAACACGCGATAATGCGTATTAGTTGACCAAGAATAGAAATAGTCACCTGCTTCTAGTTCGTCCAAACTGCAATACAGCTTTTTCAAGTCATTAAACAGTTTCATCTTTGTATTGCTCCTTTAGTTGCCTCAATTCCCATGAAAAGCCTGAAATAGCCTCCATAGCCTTGGTCATTTGCTTTACACTATCGTAAACGCCGTGAAAATTAATGT
>NZ_CANBCQ010000032.1 GCF_947367125.1 uncultured Lactobacillus sp. | reverse complement strand
TCCTTTTTTAATGCAATAAAAAACTTGTTAACAGCTTATCATATAGATAAGTCATCAACAGGAAAAATTATAGAGCCCATTTTCTTTGCTAAAAAGAGAATGTAGCCCTTTTATCTTGTTTGGCTTAAGTTATTAATCTAGAATAAATAATATTAATTTTTAACCAGTTAGGACAATTTTATGACTCCAAAACAAGTTTTAAAGAAGGTATTTGGTTATACTAATTTTCGCCCTGGACAAGAACAGGTAATTGATTTGGTTTTGCACAAGCAAAATGTACTGACAGTTATGCCGACTGGCGGTGGTAAGTCGATGTGCTACCAAATACCTGCTCTAATAAATTCAGGTGTAACTTTAGTTATTTCGCCATTAATTTCTTTGATGAAGGATCAAATCGATAACTTACAACAAAATGGGATTAATGCAGCAGCGTTGAACTCTACTACTCCTCAAGAAGAGGTTAATCCTATTCTACGGCAGGCATATGAGGGCAAAATTAAATTAATTTATATTACACCGGAACGTTTAGCACTTGATTATTTTAGATATCAATTAAATTTTTTGGATATTGACTTAGTTGCAGTTGATGAGGCCCATTGTATCTCACAGTGGGGACATGATTTTCGGCCAGCTTATCGGCAATTAATGGCTGGCATCAGTTCATTAAAGAGCAAACCAAATATTTTAGCCTTAACAGCTACAGCGACACCAGCAGTTCAAAATGATATTTGTGAGCAACTTAGTATTCCTAAAGAAAATATGATCATTACTTCATTTGCTCGTCCTAATCTATCGTTTCAAGTTGTTAATTCACCTCAAAATACTCCATTGTATATCACCGAATATATTAAAAAACACCCAGATGAAGCAGGAATCATTTATACTAACACACGTAAAAAAGTTGAAAGTTTGACCGCATATTTAGCACAAAAAGGTATCTCAGTAGGTGCTTATCATGGCGGCATGGGTTCAGCTGAACGCAATAGAGTTCAGGAAGCATTTCAATTCGATGAATTTCAAGTAATTGTGGCAACTAATGCATTTGGAATGGGAATTGATAAAAGTAATGTTCGTTTTGTAATTCATGCTTCAAGTGCAAGAAATATGGAAAGTTATTATCAAGAAGCTGGCCGAGCAGGACGTGATGGGGAAGAAAGTACAGCAATTTTAATTTATCATCCCGGTGACTTACGACAATATCGCTATTTTATCGATGAATCAAATGCAGATGATGAATATCACGAATTGCAATATCGTAAATTGCAAGTAATTACTGATTATGCAAATACTGGCGAATGTTTGCAACAATTTATCGTACGCTATTTTGGCCAAGAGTGTCCGCCTTGTGGCAAATGTTCTAATTGCCTAAATCAAGATAAGTTAACTGATATTACCGTTGATGCTAAAAAAGTGATCAATATGGTGTATGAATTGGATGGTCGTTTTGGAAAAACTATGGTTGCTCAATGCTTAATTGGCTCCAAAAATCAACGTATGCAAGAAATAAATGCAGTACAGTATGAGCATTTTGGTTCATTAAAAATGAAGAAAAAAGATGCTATAAGTTTAATTGATTATCTAATTGCATCAGGATATTTAAAAGTTGAAGGAACTAAATATCCATTAGTACATGTAACTAATCGTGGTTGGGATGTATTAGACGGCAAGATACAGGTTAAGCGAAGAATTGCTAAGGTACAAGCAGCTACTCATAATGGTGGAGAAAATGATGCGTTATTTGAAGCACTCAGACAAAAACGATTAGAATTAGCTAAGCAACAGAAAGTGCCGGCATTTATGATTTTTTCTGATCGTTCACTTCATGATATGGCCCAAATTAAGCCACGAACTGAAGGTGAATTTTTGGAAGTAAGTGGGGTAGGACAAGCTAAAATGAAAAAATACGGTCACGCCATGCTTAAAGTAATAAGGAAGGATCAATAAAATCATCAAAAATAAATAGTATTAATATTGGTCAAATTAGTATTTTTTTATTACAATAAGTTATAAATGAAAGAAGGACTAAGTTTATGGCTAAAAAAACATTAATTATCTACTATTCTTGGAAAGGTAATACCAAGAACATGGCTGAAAAGATTAACAGTGAAATCGAAAACAGTGATTTAAAGCAAGTGACTGTTGCTCCTGATACTTTTGATTCAGATATGTATAAAACTAATGATCTTGCATTGGATCAAATTCAAGGCAAGATTCCTTATCCTGAAATTCAAATGGACGATATTGATTTTAACAACTATGATTTGATTTTAGTAGGTAGTCCAGTTTGGTCAGGTTATCCTGCAACCCCAATTAAGCCATTACTTGAAAAAATGAAGAATTATCATGGTGAAGTTGCATCATTCTTTACTTCCGCAGGTACTAATCATAAAGCCTATGTAAGTCATTTCAATGAATGGGCTAATGGCTTGAATGTAATTGGTGTTGCCCGTGATGACAGTGAAGTCCGCAATTGGGCTGAATAATATAAATTAAAAATGAGAGCTACAGATTACTGTAACTCTCATTTTTTACTTAAGACACAAATCAAGCGCCGTTACGCATGACTCCTAGCTTGATGGGTGTCTCTAAATATGTGGTATTTTTATATCTATTAAAAGAAAAAACAACGGTTTTCTTTATCAATATCACAACAACACCTCATTTCTATTTTCATAGTAAGCGCTTACCTTACAAACTATAATATATCATATAACTCAAATTTTGAATAGTATTTTGGCTAAATCACCAATGATAATTAGTTATATAATATATTTAATTTTAGAAATTTAAACTTATTTTTTGAAATTTGTTAAGTAAAAATCTTTATCTTTTACCCTTTTTTTGTTATTATAATAGCGGAGCGTGTGATGAGCGCTCCGAGGATGAAAAGGCTAAGCAAGATGTCTCTTATGGCATCTGCTGATAGGAAGAAATTTGAAGGTGTAGAAAAGCCATTAAGGACATTTTCCTTAGTGACTTTTTTCTTTTTGTCTAAAAAAATAGTCGACCTAACAGTCGACTATTGTAATATTAAAAGTTGTTTTTGCTTGTTTGTGGGGTAACTTTATCCCATATTGCATCGACTAAACCGATCCACATTAGTCCTAAAGCAACAGAACCACAAACATCACTCGGCCAGTGTGCGTAAAGATAAATTCTTGAAATCATTACTAATACTAACCAAATAGCTAGTAAAATATTTAACCAAATTTTAGCAGTTCTATTTTTGACTAGGACTGGAATTAAAATCAACATTAACCAAAAAACAATAATTGCCATACCTAGTGTATGACCGCTAGGAAAACTAAATCCATCATCTGCCGCTAAATGAGCAGATGGACGAGCACGTTGAATTATATGTTTAACCACCCAGCCAAAAGCATCAGCAGTAACTAAAGATATCACAATGTTTGCCGAAAGAGGACGTTGTTTCTTTAACCAGAGAATGATTGCTATTAACAGCATCCATACTAAATCGACCTTAGTATCTGCTAAAAACGTAATTACATGCATAATACTCTGTAAGTTAGGAATACTATGAACTAAGCTTTCAAAAAAGTTATCAAAGCCAGTAATCCAACTTGCATGAGCCATAATAGAGATTGCCAAGATTAAAAAAATTGGCAATCCAATACAAATAGAATAAATATTTTTTTTGCGCATTTTTTCCTCGATTATTCTTATTTTTTCAACAATAATGAGTTTATCATAGAATATGGATGGAAAAAGAAAAATTTTTAATTAATTGGAAATAATCATGAAAATTAAAGAAATTAAGCGTAATAAGAAACGATATTTGGTTCTACTTTTGCTAGCTGATGAACAAGAAAGTATGATTGGTCGCTATTTAGAACATGGAACAATGTATGTCTTGTTAGATAAGGAAAAGTTAGATCAGAATGTATAATTACTATTGAAGATTCTAATACAATAGAAATTAAGAATCTGGCTACTTATCCAGAAGATCAAGGCAAAGGGTATGCCAAACAATTAGTTAATTTTATTATTCAAAAATATCAGAAACAATATCAAGTTCTACAAGTTGGAACTGGTGATAGTCCATTAACTATACCGTTTTATGAAAAATGTGGATTTCAACGTTCTGGAAAAATTAAGGACTTTTTTGTTAAAAATTATGATCAGCCAATTTTTGAAGCTGGACATCAGTTAATAGACATGATTTATTTAAGTAGAAAATTAAATTAGGAAGGTCATTATTGTTTTATGAAAGAAAATACTAAGAATATGTTAGCAGGTAACCCATACCGTCCAGATAGTGAAGAGCTAAGAAAAATTTCTAGTCTCGCTCATCGCCTATCACGTGACTATAATATGACTACTGATGAGGACCAAGTTGAGCGTAAGGCGATTATTGATCGTTTATTTCCAGATCATGGTAAAGACGTATATTTACAAGGCCCAATTGAAGTAGATTATGGGAAATTTACCCATTTAGGTGATAATTTTTATTCAAATTTCAATTTAACCATCCTAGATACCTGTCCGGTAACAATTGGTAAAAATGTAATGTGTGGTCCTAATGTAACTTTCGCTACGCCATTGCATCCCTTATTACCAGCGCAAAGAAACGCTCGCTTGCAAGCAGATGGCAAGATGGCCGACATCGAGTATGGGGCACCAATTACTGTTGGTGACAATTGTTGGCTAGCTAGCAATGTAACTGTTTGTCCTGGCGTAACAATCGGAAATAATTGTGTTATCGGTGCAGGGGCAGTAGTCACCAAAGATATCCCCGATAATTCGTTGGCATTAGGAGTACCTGCAAAAGTAGTACGGCAAATTACCGAGCAAGATCATTTAAATAATTATCCTTATTAAAATAATAATGAATGCGCTATTATTGTCCTTTATCAGAATTGTAACTTCACTGAAAAAAATAAATGTTAATATTATGGGTAGAATTAACATTGTTGGAGGAATTAAAAACGAAACGTATTAACTTAAAAAAGACATTAATTAAATCAACTATTTCGTTGACTATTGCAGCTGCAATACCCATCGGGACAACAATTGCCAATGCTAACCATTCAGTTCAAGCAGCAAGCTATAATAAAACTGAGATGAGAAGTTTTGTTAGAAATACATTAGCTAACTATTATGCTCGTGGTACCGTAGTAATAATTAAGAATGGACAACCGCAGCAGATTTCATATGGTTACGGCTATTATGGTAAACGATTAGGAGCAGGCAATAGCAAAGTTGTCTATCCTGTTTGTTCCTTACAAAAAGTCATTACCGCTGCAATCATTACTCAATTAATTTCTGCAGGGAAGTTCACTCAATATACCAAAATTTCAAAATGGTATCCTAACTTAAGGGGTGCTAACAATATTACAGTTGGTAATTTAATGACCCATACCTCAGGATTAAAGGCAGCAGATACTGAAGTTAACCGTGGGCGCGTTTATTCAGAAGCTGATGCGATTAATTGGGTAGTTGATAAATTAAATTCGACTACGCAGAACCAGCCAGGGAACTTTTCATATAATAATACTAACTATATTTTGTTAGCAGGTATTATTCGTCAAGAAACTGGCCAAAGCTATAAGCAAAATGTCCAAGATAGAATTATTAATAAACTTGGGTTAAAGCGGACATACTTCTTGGAGGATATTCCAGCAGGTATGACTGATGGAATATCTTATACTTGGAATAGAAAGAATTATCAGTGGGCACAGTATGTCAAGAAAACACAAGCTTCGCAATTAGTAGGGGCAGGCAATTTGTTTTCAGTCCCAATGGATTATTACCGAATTCAACTTGGTTTAACTAACGGGCAAATTCTGAGTCAAACTGATTTTGATTATATGACTCACTTAACTTCGCGTTCATCAAATGGATATTCAGGTGGACTATATATGAAGAATAATGATAGTCTTAAATTGGCCTACGGTAACCTGTATAACACACATTTCGGCAACTGGATTCAAATAACGGCTGATAATCAAAATGGATTGATTATGTTCCTCAATCAAACTCAAAATGATGAAGACAGAAATAAACAAATTGGTTATCAAATTTTAAATCATATTAGGGCCAATACATTTTCTGCAAAATAAAATTTTTCCTGCTCTAAACTTCATGATAAGCTTAAAGCAGGATTTTTTAATTGAGGTGAAAAAATGATTAATGGTGGGGTATTAATCAGTCAAGATTTATCTTGTGCTGGTCAAGTATCGCTCAGTGTAGCATTGCCTGTTTTAAGTGCAAGTGGATTATCGCCAACTATTTTACCAACTGCAATTTTATCTACACATACGGGTGGATTTGGTAAAAATACTTTTTTAGATTTAAGCAGTGAAATGTCTAAAATCATGAAGCATTGGCAAAAGATTAAATTAGATTTTTCAGCTATATATTTAGGTTATTTAGGAAAAAATGCTTTAGATTTTTGGATAAACGAAATAGATCAATTTAAACAAGAAAATAAGTTAATTTTAATTGATCCTGTAATGGGAGACCATGGTCGACTTTATCGCGGAATTGATCAGGATTATGTGATAGCAATGCGAAAATTAATTAAATCGGCTACAATATTAACTCCCAATTTGACAGAGGCAGCGTTTTTATTAGGTGAAAAATTGAATGACTGCTCAATAGAAGATGCAGCAAGTGTCGCTAAAAAAATAGCCAATCGTTTTGGTATTCCTAATGTCATTATCACAGGTATTTCGCTTACTAAAGATAAAATTGCTGAAGTTGGCTTTTCGAATAACCAAAGTTGGTCACTAATTCAAAATAAACTTCCAGGTAATTATTTTGGCACAGGAGATTTGTTTGCTAGTGCTTTTTTAGCAGCTGTGATGCATCAACAAGATCTAAAAATATCTTGTTCACTCGCAGCTAATTTTGTAGCTCAAGCTATTAAGCAAACAACTGAACAAGATCCACGTTTAGGTCCTAATTATGCAGCTGCTTTACCTGATTTATTAGAAAAATGGAGAAACAATGCAAACATTTAGAAAAAATAAAAATTCATTACAAGCTTTAGTCTTAACAGGGATTTTTGCCGCAATTATTTATATTGGAATTTGGGTACTAAGAATTCCAGTTCCTGCAATGGTAGGGCGTCCCTTTATTCATTTTGGCAATACTTTAACTGCTGTAGCAATTTTATATTTAGGCTATCGCAACGGCATGATTGCTGGAATTATTGGTTTAGGTGGCTTTGATTTGTTAAATGGTTACGCTGCAACATCATGGCTAACCATGCTTGAAGTAGTTGTAGTGGCTACTGTTTTGACAGTAGCTTATAGAGGGATGCATTATCAAGATAGTAAAAGAAATATCATCATTTTAGGTGTACTTGCAGGTGTAACTAAAATTTTTACAACGTATTGTGTTTCAATTGTTGAAGCATTGATGGTAGGAACTAGTTTTAAAGTTGCTTTAGTTGGCGCTTTTATTAGTTTGCCCGCAACTGTAATAAATTCGATTTCAACCGCAATTTGTACTCCAATTTTGTATTTTGCCTTGCGGGATGCAAGCCGTTTAATTATGAAACGAGTTAGCTAAAGTTAATAGATTTTACACATAATTTACAGGGTGCTATATTAAATATATCATTACTGTAATAAAAGGTAGGATAACATGAACGAAGACCTAAAGAAAAAGAATAAACGGAATAATATTATTATTTTAACTGTAGCAGTTTTAATTATTATTGGGGTGCTTGCCGGTTTTGGTATTCATAATCATCGAGTAGCAACGCAAGCTGCGGCAGAAAAATATGCAAAAACACATTTTAACCCTAATGTCACAATCGATGGAGTTAAAGTTGGCAAACTAACTGTTGCTAAGGCAATGGAAAAAGTTAACCAAAAAGCTAAAAATCAAGTTGAGTTGAAAAATGATGAATTAGTTTACAGTTATAACACTACTGTTCAATCACTAGATGAAACTGAAGCTAATGCTATTTTTAAAAAGCAACAAACTAAAACCCCATCTGATCGAACTTATAAATTTACTACTAATAATTTAGCTAAAGCAAAAAGAAAATTAACGGATTTAAGAAATGCAAAAATTACTTATAAAATTAAGGATAAAAATTATAAATTAAAAGCTAAAGATCTGTTAAACAATGTCACTTATCGTGATAATTACTATCAATTTGGTAATACTAGCAAATTAACTGCAAAGCTGAATCAAATAGATAAGGATGTTTCAACTTTGCATAAGAGTTATAAGTTTACCGTACCAAAAGGCAATAAAGTCAAAGGTAAAACAATTACGGTTAAAAATAAGACCTGGGGCTGGGGCATCTATGTTAAAAAGACACAACGTTTACTTCTTGAAGCTTTTGCTAAAGGACAAAAAGCTTTTGATGGTGCTGATGCCCTCTATGGTTTAGGCTATAGCACTTATCCTCACGGGTATGATTTTTCAAATAATGGAATTGGCAATACTTATGCTGTTGTCTCATTAAAGAAGCAGGAAGTATGGTTGATTAAAAAAGGAAAGTTAGCTGTTCATTTACGTGACGTAGTTACTGGTACGATGGAAGGTTCTAAAGGAGATCAAACGCCACGTGGTGTTTGGTACATTCACTATAAAGAATCACCAAGTACATTGCGCGGAACTAATGATGATGGTTCAAGTTATGCTTCTCCAGTTAAATACTGGATGCCATTTACTTTGAGTGGCTGTGGATTCCATGATGCATCTTGGCGAACTGATTGGAGTAAAACAGCTTACTTAAAAGGTGGTTCACATGGTTGTGTTAATGTTAAGCCTAGTGAAATTAGAAACGTTTGGAATAACATTAAAAAAGGTGAACCTGTAATTATTTATGAATAAAAATTATAAAAGAGACTCATTAATATGAGCCTCTTTTATTGTGAAACGGATTTTAGCTAGCTAAAATCCACTATTTTTGCATAAATTAACACTTGCATAGATAATCAGCGTGAAACATAGCACTAAAGCCTGATCTAATCGCAAATGTGGACTTAAAAAGGATAAATTCACAGCCATTGTGGAAATTACAAAATTTAGTTAAAATTAAGTAGCAAAATGAACTGCTGTTTGATATAATTTATAAGCGAACTAATGATCAAAATAGAAAGATGAGATGAAATCAAGATGACATCACAAGAAGAAATGCAGGAAGAACAAGTACAATTTTTTGATAAAGAATGGTTAAATTGGAACTAAAATATTTAAATGCATAGTATGCTTCTGTATAATTAGAGAAAAATAAAAATTTAGTAGTTCTTTCAGCAAAAGGAGCGAATTATGCAAATTAAGATTAGACATTTTCAAAGTTTAGATTATGAAGATTTGTGTCGTGTTCATGATGCAGCTCGATTGCAAGAAATGAAATTAGGCAAGGTGGAAAAGTACTTTACTCCGTTTAAGGAAGCACCGTATTGGCATAACTTTTTTGATTCTAAAATTAGAATTGCGGAAGCTGAGGGGAAGTTTGCGGGCTTTATTGCTTATAAACCGCATAAATTAGCTTATTTGTATGTAGATCCTAAATTTCAAAGACATGGTATTGGAGATAGTTTATTGACTTCAGCATTACCTAATATTAAACGACCAATTCGTTTAGAAGTCTTTAGTGATAATCTAGCAGCAAAATCATTATATGCTAAGCATGGTTTTAAGATAATAAAAACTGTTAAAGAGCCATGGTGGTCTGATCCAAAATCTGACTTAGTTTCCAGCGATACTATGGAATTAGTGTGAGGATAGCAGAATGAGTTTTTATAGTCTTGATTATGAAAAAGAACGTTTTATTCAATTAGCTAAAAAGAATACACGATCATTTTATGAGCATCATGATCAAATTCCTTCTTCAGCTGGACAAGTTGAATTAGCTAAAGAATTAGTTGAAGAAATGAAAGAAATTGGTCTTGAAGCCTATTACAATAAGAAAACGGCCTTTGCTATTGGAAAATTAAGTAAAAACGTTACAGATGATATTACTCCAATAGGATTTTTTGCCCACGTAGATACTGCTGATTTTAATGCGAATAATATTAGACCACAAGTGCATGAACATTATGATGGACAAAAAATTGTTTTAGATCAAGCAAAGAATATTGTACTAGATTCAGCTGAATTTCCAGATTTGTTAACTTTAAAGGACCAAACTTTAATTACCTCTGATGGACATACTTTGTTAGGAGTTGATGATAAAGCTGGAATCACTGGCGCTCTAGCAATGCTTAGATATTTAACAGAACATTCTGAGATTGAACATGGCGATGTCTTTGTGGCCTTTGGTCCAGATGAAGAAATTGGTTGTGGGGGACAATATTTTGATATTGCTGATTTTCCTGGAGTAGAATTTGCTTATACTTTAGATAATGGACGTCCTGGAGATTTTACATACGATACTTTTAATGCATCGGAAGTCACCATTCATATTAAAGGTACTGTGGTTCATCCCGGAGAAGCATATGGCTTAATGGTTAATGCTACAACTTTAATGAATGATTTCTTATCTAATTTGCCGCAAGATCAAGTACCAGAAAAATCGCGTAATCATGATGGGTATTTTTTAGTCTTACATACTCAAAGTAGTGTTGATCATGCTGATATTAGTATGATTATTCGTGATTTTGATCAGGCTGAATTCAATCATAAAGAACAATTTATCTATAATCTAGTTAAAAAGCTGAACCAAAAATATGGCAAGGGTAGATTTACAGTAAAAATTCGAGAACAGTACGAAAATATTTATAACTACATCAAAGATAAGCCATATATTGTAAATTTAGCCCTGGATGCTTACCGTAAATCTGGATTAACGACTAATGTTCATTCTTTTAGAGGTGGAACGGATGGAAACTTCATTTCGCCTAAGGGTATTCCTACACCTAATTTATTTAATGGTGGTGGTAATTATCATGGGCGCTACGAATATGTAACTGTTGAGCAGATTGATAAGTTAGCCGAAACACTAACCAATATCATAATGGAACATTTGCGGCAAACTCGTAATGGAAGAAATGAAAAACCACTTGAGAAATATTGGTAAAAATTAGCAAGTATTTTGTTTAACAAGTTAGTAATTGAGTATTACTATATAAATAGCTGAGCGAGATCTTTATCTCGCATAAGCGGTTAATAAACCAATTTTCTTCATTTATAATCTAAAAAAGAACAGGGATGTATGCTATGGAATATATCCCTGTTCTTTTATTTGGTATAATCTTCACCGTAAATATAATGATGCAATTTTAGATACTGATCATATAATTTACGTTCATTTTGATTATCTTTAGGAAAATAATATTGTTTTCCTTCTAGTCCCTGTGGCATATAATTTTGTTTAGCAATTTGATGCGGTACTTGAAAAGGGGATCCAGCTAAACCGGCACCTGTAATTTCTTTGGCGTGTTTATAATGAAAATCACGCAATCCATTAGGCATAGGATGTTGACTAGCATATTTGCTATCCTGTTCAAGTCTTTCCCATATTTCGTCAAAAGCACCAGATTTAGGTGAAATGCACATCAGCATAGTTGCAAACATCAAAGGATATTTTGCCTTAGGCATTCCTATTTTTTCGGCTTGATTAGCAGCTGTAACAATTTGCGTTACTTGTTGTGGATTGGCTAAGCCAATATATGTATATGGGACTTCGCGTAAGCGCCGTACTACCGAAGCTAAATCACCATTTTCTAATAATACAGCAAGATAATAAAGTGCTGCATCTGTATCAGAGCCGGCCATTGAATCAGAATAAGCAGCTAAATAATCATAGTGTTTAATAGCCTTTTTATCATAGCTAAAGAATTGCTGGTTGGTAAAAGACTTAACATTTTCTAGCGTGATCTTTTTAGGATTGAGTGCATTAACGGTTTCTAGAATATTTAAAGCAACCCTTAAATCCCCATTGGCTGCAGCTGCTATTAAATTTAATGAATTATCTTCGATTTGTTTATCGCTTAATGACAAAATGTTAGTACAAGCCTTATGCAGGACGGGCACAATATCATCTTCAGTTAAAGCCTTGAATTCAAAAATTTGGCATCGAGACCTTACTGCTGGAACAATAGACATAATTGGATTTTCGGTAGTAGAACCTACTAATAAAATATGTCCATTTTCTAAATGTGGCAATAAAAAATCTTGAAGATTTTTAGTCATACGATGAATTTCATCAATTAAAAGGACAAAGGTCTGATATTTATAAGCATTAATAATATTGGTTAATTGAGTTTTATTATCAATTGAAGCATTAAAGGAAGCAAAAGGGTAATTATTTTCTTGAGCGATAATTTGCGCTAGACTTGTCTTCCCTGTACCCGGAGGTCCCCAAAGTAATAATGAAATATTAACATGCTGCTCAATGATTTTCCTTAAAGCTTTTCCAGGTCCTAGCAATTCCTTTTGTCCGACTACATCTGTTAAAGCTTTAGGTCTCATTTGTTCAGCTAATGGTGTTTTAAATTGCATTGAAATCCTTCTTTCAGTAAAATTAAGTATACTATTTTCTAGAAAGTTGTCACAAAGCAGCTTGCACTATCAAAAAGTAAGTGGTACAATAAAACTACTATACGGAAAGTAAGCAAGTTTTCTAGAAAGAGGCGTATTTAATGATTACTCTTTACATGTCTACAAGTAGTGCATCTTCACGTAAGGCAAGAGCATGGCTTAACAAATATCATCTTTCTTTCAAAGAAAAGAATGTCTTTAAAGAATTATCTAAGGAAGATGTTCTACACATGCTAGCTTTAACTGAAAATGGAACTGAGGATATTCTGTCTACTCGTTCACAATCTTTCAAACAATTGAAAAATAAATTGAATGAGGACTTATCAATATCTGAATTGGTTAATTTGATTACTGAGAATCCGGGACTCTTAAAGCGTCCTATTATTGCCGATGATCATCGAATGCAAGTAGGGTACAATGAAGAAGACATTCGGCAATTCCTACCACGAGATATCAGAAAGGCTGAATTAATCGAAGCACAGCGTATTGCTGATGCAGCTTAAAATAATAATACAAACAAAAACGATGAATTATTTTTTGTAATTCATCGTTTTATTTTGCCCAAAAATATCATTTATTTAATCCTGGACGTTGTTTCTTAGCGACTTTTTTGCCCATGGTCATATTATCATTATAGCCCCAGATTCAAACTGCAATTGAAACTGCACTTGCAATTAAGAAAGTGTAAAAACTATTTAATGGGGTAGGGTGTGCTGGATTAAAGAAGCTGGAGAAAACAATTAAACCACCGGTGAATTATACATCGTTCCATGCATTAGGCCAGTTACTAAGCCCCAAAACGCTGAATCAATACATCTTAAACAATAAACCTGAAAAACTGTTGGTCTTCACAAATTTCTATGGTAAAACTCACACTGCACAATTACCAAAAAAATTCCAAAATAAAGATTATCAACTTATGTTAAGCAATTATGCAGTACAAAATGGAAAACTTGGTGAACAAATCACGTTAAGGCCCTATGAAGCAGCCGTTAAAATTAAATAGACTAACTCAAGCAATTGTGTTAAAGTTAAGGCGTTCGTGAAGATTAAGATTTACGGACGAGGAATTCGCAAGAAGTCATGATTTGGTTCATGACTTCTTTTTTGCCCAATATATCTAAAATTTTAGTATAATCTTAGATAAATACATTAAAGGAAGTAGACGTTTATTCTATGCTAAAAGAGGAAACAAAGTTTGATCAACTAGGACAAAAGCTTTTTATGAAAGGCGTTTTGCAAGATTTCGAAAAGAAAAATGGGCCAATTAAAGGAAGAATGATGGTGACTGAAGGTAAAATTCCTCCAGAAATGTTAACTAAACTGCAAGATGATTTAATGAAGAGTAGTAATTGGACTGTAGTGGAAGGCAGCTTTGATTTCTATAACTATACTATTGGTATGGTAATTAATTTAAATACTGGAAAACCGTTAGCTAACGGATGGCTTGTACCTCAATTGGGTCATCCTGGAATGCAACCAGCAGAGAAATGGCAAGAATTTCTAATCGAAAAAGTTGTCGACGCAATTGATGAAACTGGTAAGATTAGTTTACCATTATATGTTTGGATCTCGGATCGCAGCGATCTTACTAAAACTGATAAAGATTTATAAAATAAAGTGTTAAAAAACACAGGTCTAAAATGGACCTGTGTTTTGTTTTGGAACTAATTATGAGTATTAAGAATTTGTTGAATTAAGTTAGACAATATAAACAGACTATCTGTTAATTGCTTGAACAGATTTTTGTGCTTTCCACCAATCAGGTAAATCATTTAAAAGTTTGTTTAGAGTACTATTGCGGTGTGAAATCGCGTTTCTTTCGTTAAGACTCATTTCTGCCAATGTTTTGCCTAATTCCGGAACTACAAATAGAGAATCATAACCATAATTACTGCTACCGTGTGGATACTTAGCAATTAGTCCACTAATTCTGCCCGCGCTAACAATATCATTACTTTCTTGACCAGGCCAAGTAAAAACAAAGGCTGTATAATAACTTGCGGTTCGCTTTTCGCTAGGGATACCACCCAAATCACCTAATAATTTGGCTTTATCATCTTGACCATTATGATGATACGGCAAAATCCCTAAAGAATTGATTAGATAATCAACACTTATACCTGAACTTTCGGATAATGTCGGTAAATTAGTGAATTCAGCTAAGCGATGAGCGGTAGATCTGGCATTACTTAAAAATGTGACTTCAGAATAAGATTTTTGAGGGGCGTAATCAACCTCAGCTAACCCCATTACTTTGATAGGAATATCAAGCTTGTTTAATTTATCTTGTAATTCATTAATTTTATTTTGGTCATATGTTGTAAATAATAAACTATCCATTTGATTTCTCCATAATTCAAAAAATATATACCAATTCGATGTATTCGCTTTCATAAGCTGCATGGTCATTGTCGTATGTTTGTGAATCAAAGTCAAGTCATAGCGGCTAGAATTGCTTTTTATTGTTAATTTTCTTTGAATTAAAAAGAATCGTGTTATTTTAAAACTATAGAGATTGTGAAATAGTTAAATATAAATATAATTACTGTTTATCGATCAAACTATTAGACCAATTTTAGTAAAATGTAACTTGCTGTTGCACTTAAGCAATTTCGTTTAACATAGATAAAGATAAGAATCATAAGAAACTTGTACTAAATTGCACAAGACAAAATACGATAAAAATTATTTAAAAATAAAATTGTTTTTAAACAAAAAAGAGATAAATTCTTTTCAATTTATCTCTTTCGGTCTAACTGACTATTAAAAATTTCCATAAAGCACTATTAGTGTACCAATTTTGTGGTTGGAGCGCACCCAGACTTGCAACAATAATACAGATTGCTAATGTAGTCATTATGAAGGCTAAGCCAATATTTGCTATATTAAATGGAAATAAAGTTTTGCGCTGCTTTATTGCAATATGAATAGCTAAAATTACTAAAATCAGTCCAATAACAATTCCTAGTTGGTAATATATATACATCCTATCCTCCAAAAGCCCCATAGTTTATCTATCATGAACAAACTTAATTATAGCAATTTTTATTTGGCTAGACTCTTTAATTTATTAAAATCAATGTTATATTAGAGAGGTAGAAAGAAGATTATATACATATGTCTATTGATATTTACAATGAAAAACTTGAACCATATGACGATGGCAAGCGTCATAAATTTAGTGGTACATTTGATCGATTAAATGATCGTTTAGCTATTTTCAAGGACATCCGCATTGCAGGAGCTGGTGGAAATCCGATTGTTAAGCAACTAGCATTACACTATTTAAAAACCTTCAAGGATCTTGATTTAAAAAAGGGTGATGTAGTTGAATTTGAAGGCATGGTTGCGAAAGATTCTAACAACGGCCTAATGATAGAACGTCCAACTCAAGCTGAAAAAGTAAAATCTGCAACTGCTAACGATGCTAAAGTTGATGTCGTTGGTGATGACTGGAATTGGTTTGAAAACTAATTTAAAAAGCGACTTACATTAATTGCAAGCCGCCTTTTATTTTTCAAAATTTAAGTACCAATCCAAAGTGTAGTAAAATTGATTCTGTAAGGAGAATTTGATGCATTTTGATATTTTTAATCGAAAAACTATCTCAACTGATAACATATTTTTCGAAACAACACTAAATCCTAAACAAGCGATGATTATTGGCAAGAGTGCCAAAATTAAGCGCTGGTTTTTCTTGTCTACTAATTTTGCTACGTTATATGTAATTATCCTCTCAGTTATAAGTATTTTACTGATTCATTCTAATAGCTTTACGCTGATTGGTTTGTTATTAGCCTTATTAAATTTGATGATTAATCGTTTATCATCAAATTATTGGAAGACTTTCTTTAGACCTAACGCTGAATATGGTAAAAATCATCGTCCAGCTGTTTTGCCAATTTTATATATTGTTACTTTATTTGGCTGGCTTTGGAGTATGAATCACTTTGTAGCACACTTAACCTTTCTTAGTGGAGCATTTGTATTAATTGGTGTGATGGGAAGTTTATTATCACTATGGGTTTGGATGAATCTTAATACTATTTCCTGTATTCCAATCAGCGAAATGCAATGGCGTACTAATGCCAAGCGCAGGGGAGTACCAGA
The DNA here is from genome assembly GCF_947367125.1 of uncultured Lactobacillus sp. Classification (GTDB taxonomy): domain Bacteria; phylum Bacillota; class Bacilli; order Lactobacillales; family Lactobacillaceae; genus Lactobacillus. Next base: position 14,250 of record NZ_CANBCQ010000032.1, on the reverse strand, counting down.
AGAAGAAATAGAAGAAATCATCGCTCAATTAAAGAAACGAAGAGCAACTTATTTTAATAAACACGATAAGTAAATTTTAACGAAGGATAGAATTTAATGACAGATTTTAAGAAATTTGAAAGCACAATTTTTTCATCAGACGATAATTTTGCCATTAGAAAAATTGAACACGATGTAATTTTGACTTATCGTAATCGTCATGGTGAAAAAGAATATGAGAGTTTATCCCAAAATACCTATCGCGTATTTTTCAATAATAAACTTGAAGTCAGTCGACTATATCCACCTGATGAATATAGTCATAACTGGCTAATTAAGATTTTGTTACCTCAAATCCCAGTTGCATCTCTTAGATCAATGTCAATCGCTTTAACTACATTAGAACGAATTGCTCAAAGTCGAGAAGCGATGCAATTGTCAGAATATGACAAAGACAGAGAAAATACTGAAATAAGATCTTGGTTTGACTTACGAAATAAACTAAAAAAGATTTCTAAAGCTTTCAGTTTAATTAAACAAAGTGCAGATCAAACAACACAGTGGTTGGGAAGCGACGGGCAACCTTATCGTGAAATAGTTTTGGCAAATAGTTTACGCCTTAACTATGGTCAAGACGAAATTGCTCGCTTGGTTCCAATTAAAGATAAATGGATTATTCAATTTGTTAAAACAGATTTTACTGCAGTTGACGGTATTGTTGACCAGTTGTTTGCAGCATTAACTTTATTAGTACAGTATGTAGAACACTAACTGAAAATGGAACATTTTACATATGCCATTAATGGAACTTTCTTAATGTTGATAGTTCCGACTTTATTTGTATTGTTACTGCGTCAATTAAGCCATGTAGCCAATCAAAAGTTAGTAAATACATTTGGTTTTAATAGTCAAATCATTGTGGGCGGATTAGGTATAATTGTTCATGAATTAAGTCATTTAATCATGGCTGTGATCTTCGGTCATCATATTAATGCTGTTTGTTTATTACACATTCCTACTAATGATGATATGTCGCTAGGATATGTGAAGCATACCTGGTCACCAACATCTACTTACCAAAAAACAGGGAATGCTTTTATTGGTATCGCTCCAGTATTAGGTTGCACTTTGTTAATTTACATAATCATGCGTACGTTAAATGTACCTGTTGCACTTGTTCAAGACCAAATAACTGCACAACTACTGAACGATGGGAATGCACTTAATTGGAGCTTTATTAATCATGGCTGGATTTATTTTTTTGAATTATTTCAACTTAATTTTGCTTCGTTTTGGCATTCAATTATCGCTTTAATCCTAATAATTAGTCTTTGCTTTGGAGGCTTTGATTTAAGTGACATCGATCTAAAAAGCGGAAAATATGCTTTTTTAGGATTGGTAGGCATCACTTTTATCATGTTATTACTAATTTCTTTTCTTGACTTTCATGCAGCGTTATTGCCATTTTTAGTTAATATTACAGTTTGGGTTTATCTTCTATTCATTATTTCAATAGTTATCTTGTTAATTATTAACTTAATCATGTACTTGTTTAGTGTTAGTAAACGGGGATAAAATGCTTGCTTAATTAATAAATCCTTAAATACTAATAATATATTGTTTACAAAAAGCGGTATCATTACTGTCTAATAAAAATATACGTTATACTTGATGTGGATAAAAAATTAAACAGAGTAAAGAGGTCAAAAATGTATACAAATATTCGCAAGTTTAAAGAGGGCGGCAATTACCCCGAACAACAAAACGGGTTACCCCAAGCTTTTTTTCACAATCCTAAATATGAGAAATTAAGTCCAGACGCACGATACTTATATATGATATTTACTATGAGGATGATTAATTCCCAGACTAATGGATGGGTTGACTCCGATGGTAATATGTATATTATTTACTCTAATCAGGAACTGATGAATGACATGCATTGTAATTCTTATACCGTAAGTCGTCTAAAAAAAGAATTAGTCAAACATGACTTGTTGTTGGAAGAAAACACTCCACCGGGACACGCTAATAAGTTATACCCGTTAAGAGTTACTAATAGTAATAAATGATAAAAAACATTGGCAAGTGCCAATGTTTTTTATCATTTATTACTATTCAAATTTTCATTCTCTTGATCATCCTCAAAGAAGTCAATTAAGATATTTGCATCAGGATAAGGTTCTGGGTAAGCATTCAAGAAATCCTGTAATTTATCACTATACTTACTATGGTTTTCATTTTGACTATTTTGATAAATCATTCGTAATCCATCTCGATTACCTGGATAAATACTGCTTTTTACTGCCCAACCAATTGCGTTACTTTGCACATCATTAAGCAAATAAGATGTTCCAAATTGATAAATTCTTTCAAGCAAATGTTCAACTCGTGCTATTTCACATTTTTTATCATACTCTGCTGGAACAAGTAACAATGAAATAGCTGTAATGTTCATCTCACATTGTCCCCAAAACTTATTATAAAGTTCAGTAAAATCTTGATTTGGCTGTGATAAGAGTCATTCGCGATAAATATTTAAAATTCGAAGCGTTTTTTTGACATCATACAGATAAAGATTATGATAACTAAACTGCTGAAATGTTTTTGCAATTCCAGAAAATAGTTCTGTATAACAATCTAAGTCTTCAGCAGTTAATTTTTTTAATTGCCGAGTCATCTTTTTCACCCTCTGTATTTAATTTATATTAGTTACTAATTATATACACAAATATTATAAAACTGTACCTTCTAATTCTTATTATAGAAGGTCTGGCGGCTTTGTTAATAGCGAAATTCTCACTAAAATTTGAATATTATTTATTCGTAAATTGCAATAATAAATTGAACACTTTTAATCAAGCTGCTTGATAGATTAGATCTAATCGGTAATCTGAAATTTACTCAAGAAAGTTATAACCAAGCTCTTACTCTGGCAAAAAAGTGGACAATAAAGAATTGTCAGCATTTTGATAATAAAATGCGTAGGTATGAATATACTTGGAAGCTTGTGAGTGATACTAATAGATGGCTCACATTATCTATTCAATTTACTCGTTGGCAAATTTTAGCAATTAATTTTAATAATACTGTGTCTGGTGGTGAGAAAGAGAGTATTAGAATTTTAGCTTTGCTTATTTTATCCCAGAATATCTTAATGATGATCCTTTTGATATAACTAATCAGGCTGCTGAAAAATTGTTTAGCTTTTATAATGAAGAATCTACGCAAAATGATGAATCGATTATTTTACTTGCTCAGATTAATAAATGCGGTAATGTTCCTAATTTATCTTTTAAGCTAGTAAAGGAAAACATCTTTATAAAGTTAAAGATCTTGATCAATTAATAGATGCATCCCGGCAAAATTCTCCTCTTAAATTGGGTAAGTACTTCAATGAACCCGTAAATCAAAATAAAATGGATATAAACAGTCAGCAGTGGCTTGCTTTTATTGAAAAATAATTGATGCTCGTAATTTAAATGAGTCCTTAATCTGTAGCTGATGAACTCAATGATTTACTTTATAAGGGCGTAAAATTATATTCAAATAATCAACTAATTGGATATACAACTGCAACTGATAACTTAAATTTAAATATTAAAATTGAAACTAATTCATTCGCTGCAGCAGTTGTTACTGTTGAGGATTTTCCTACTGCGACTTTAATTTCAGGCAGTCAGTCTTATTATGGGTACTACAGAGGGGTATGGATTAAATATACAGGACTTACTCCTGCATCCCTGCATAATTTAGGCTTGCATCCTGGTGATGAATTGCAGTTTAGCAAAAAAACAGTAGCAAAATTCGCAAAAGATATTTTGCCTAACTTTGAAAATAAAGAATATATTACGGTCACAGGTAGTGATGATCTAAAGGCAATTTTACCGCCAGATGCTCATTTTCTGCTTAAATTAGATTATCGCGAAAATAATATTTTGTGTATTACTCAAGTTCAATATGGGGATACAAAATACGAAGTAAATCATAATTATGCTGAAAATAATAAGCGCGATATCGAACAAGAACTTGCTGTGCAAGAGCAAATAAACACGTATTTTAGCAAATATCAGCACAACCAGTAATATTTTACCTAATGAAGAAGCAGACGCTGTCCAGGCTTTTCTAGACGAAGGCATTAGTAAATTAAAACAAATTAGCAAAGTTCAAATTACGGCCAATTTTAGATCACTACTAAAAGGAATAAACACTAATTTAGATATCGGGGTAAGTATTAACTTAATCAATGAATTACTAGATCTTGATCTCGCCGGTCAAAAAATGAGTTGGGATGATATTCAAGCAGCATTAAAAGCTTATCAAGAAAAACGCAAGTATTTTGTTTTGCAGAATGGAATGTTAGCTAAAACTGAACAACCTACAATTGAGAAATTAGCTCAAACTTTGCACGATTTAGATATTAATTTTAAAGATTTTATTCATGGAAAATTACAACATCAAAAGGTAGGCTTTAATTGGCTAAGTACGGTTGGCAATTATAATTTTGGCGGTTTGCTTGCTGATGAAATGGGATTAGGTAAAACATTGCAGATTATTGCATTGTTATTGGCTCGAAAGGAACAAACATCACATAAATTACCAAATTTAATTGTTGCACCAGCTTCGGTTATTTATAATTGGCAAGCAGAAGTTAAAAGGTTTGCTCCTGATCTACGAGTAGCTTTATTTAGATAGTACTAAACAAGAACGAGAAAGAATGCTTTCAACTGCTAAATCCTATGAAAATAAATTAAGCGAGCTTTGGAGTATCTTTGATTATCTAATGCCAGAATTATTAGAATCATATCCTAAGTTTAGAAAACAATATGAGTTACCAATTGTTAAAGATAAAGATGAAAATGCGAAAGCTCATTTAAGTAATACTGTAATGCCATTTATCTTGCGTCGACTTAAAAAAGATGTATTGCACGATCTGTATAATAAATACGAAGAAATAATGTCTGTTAAGATGAATAAGAAACAAGCAGATTTATATAATTTGCAGACTCAAAAGATCATTGCACAATTAAATGGACAAGGGGATGCTGATTTTAAAAAGTCTCGTTTTCAAATCTTAGCTCAAATTACCAAATTGCGAGAAATTTGTTGCGATCCTCATTTACTTTATGAAAACTACCATGGCAAATCTAACAAGTTAATTGCAACAATCGATTTGATTAAAAATAATCTGGAAAATGGCCATAAAATTCTATTGTTCTCACAATTTACGGCAATGTTAGATACACTAAATAAAAAGCTTGCCAAATTAAAGTCTCCTTTATTCACTGTTACTGGTTCAACACCAAAAGCCAAGCGCCAGCAGCAAGTGCAGGAATTCAATAAGATGTCACAACCAGGTGTCTTTTTAATTTCATTAAAGGCAGGAGGAACAGGCATTAACTTAATTGGTACAGATGTGGTAATTCACTATGATCCGTGGTGGAATTTAGCCGCAGAAAATCAAGCAACAGATCGAGCACACCGAATTGGGCAAAAGCATGTGGTTAAGATTTATAAAATGGTGACAAAGGATAGCATCGAAGAACGAATTATTGCCTTACAACAGAAAAAAGCTGAATTAGCCAATAGTATTTTACAAAACGACCAAGTCGCTAATCCGGTGATAAGTAAGGATGATTTACTTAAAGTATTAGAATAACGTAATCATTATAGTTAAATAAAAAAGTCTATTTACGCTTGCGAACTATTGTTTGTGTAAGCTATAATATTTAGGTAAACAAAAACCAACAAGTTATATTTACTTGCTGGTTTTATAGTTTTAGTTTGAATTAGTATGTTTCTTTTTATACCAATACACTAAACCGAATGGCACCATATTTTCTTGGTGATGTTCGATTCGGGAAATATTGCTACGATGACTCCAGTAGATTAAGACTACGAGTAATCCACTGATAATGCTCAAGGCAAGATCGTGGAAGAAAAACGAAGCAATAAAGATTAAAACTACTGAGATCAGACTAGTTAATGAAACCATACTTGTAATAAATAAAATTGGGAAAAAGATCAACGCACAGATCAAAAAGAAATGGATATTATATCCTAGTAGAAAACCAGCTGAAGTTGCAACAGCTTTACCTCCCTTGAATTTCAAAAAGATTGGGAAAGCATGACCTAAAATTGCAGCTAAACCAAAGATCAAGCATAGATAATGTGGTCCTAAATGGGAAATCATTGGTAATATAGTTGCTAGCGTACCCTTAAAGAAGTCTACTAAGAATACGATGATCCCAGCAGCTGGTCCTAGCACTCTAAAGGTGTTAGTCGTGCCGATATTTCCTGATCCGTATTTCCTAATATCTTTATGAAAAAAGATCCTACCTACTAACACACCTGTCGGGAATGATCCAATCAAGTATGCTAAAATAAACAACGATGCAAATTTTAATGCAAACATATTTAACAACACTCCTATTAGTCTATCGCTATTTTAGCAAAGATTATATTTTAAATATATGGTGCTAGTTAAATTAATGAACAAGTGGAGGAATTTTAGTGGCAAAAGCTAATACTTATGATGATTCTTCAATTCAAATTTTACATGGCCTAGAAGCCGTTCGAAAGAGACCAGGTATGTATATTGGGTCAACCGATATTCATGGCCTTAATCAACTGGTTTATGAAATTGTCGATAATTCAGTCGACGAAGCAATGGCTGGTTTTGGTAAAGAGATTGATGTAACCATTCATCCAGATAATAGTGTTACTGTAAGAGATTTTGGTCGTGGTATGCCAACAGGGATGCATAAATCAGGTAAGCCAACAATTGAGGTGATTTTAACTGTATTACATGCAGGTGGTAAATTTACTGAACAAAATTATAAAACTTCAGGTGGTTTACACGGGGTAGGTTCATCCGTTGTTAATGCTCTTTCAAGTTATATGAAAGTAAGGGTTGTTCGTGATGGAAAAGCTTATGAAGAAGAATTTAAAAATGGCGGACATCCAGTAGGTACTTTTAAATGTGTTGGAAAAACTAAAGATCCAACTGGCACTACTATTACTTTTAAGCCTGACGAGACCATTTTTTCAACGACTAAGTACAAATACGAAACAATTCAAGAACGAATTCGTGAATCAGCATTTTTGCTTAAAAGCGTTAAATTTGTTTTAACTGATGAACGGGAGCCTAACCATCATGATATTTTTCAATATGACGATGGTATTAAGTCATTTGTTAAATACCTAAATGAAGGTAAAGGTACGATTAGTGACGTCTTTTACTTTGAAGGTAAACAAGATGGTATGGAAATTGAATTTTCTGGACAATATAGTGATGGCTATTCAGAAAATCTAGTGTCATTTGTTAATAATGTTCGTACTGGTGATGGTGGTACACATGAGTCAGGTGCTCGTAGTGGATTCACTCGTGCATTTAATGATTATGCCAAAAAGCAGGGATTATTAGGCAAGAAAGATAAAAACATTGATGGATCTGATTACCGTGAAGGCCTTAGTGCAGTGCTATCTGTAAAAATTCCTGAAGAATTACTTGAATTCGAAGGTCAAACTAAGGGAAAACTAGGTACACCACAAGCACGTTCTGCCGTAGACTCACTTGTTTATGAAAAAATGTCTTACTATTTGATGGAAAATGGTGAGTTAGCACAAGATTTGGTTAAGAAGGCCCAGCGAGCTAGGGATGCACGAGAAGCTGCCAAGAAAGCCCGTGATGAGAGCAGAAATGGCAAAAAGAGACGAAAGAAGGAAGTTCTTTCAGGCAAATTAACGCCTGCTCAATCACGGAATCCTAAGAAGAACGAATTATTCTTAGTCGAAGGTGATTCCGCTGGTGGTTCCGCTAAGCAGGGTAGAGATAGACGCTTTCAAGCAATTTTGCCTCTTCGTGGTAAAGTATTAAATACCCAAAAGGCTAAATTGCAAGACATTTTTAAAAATGAAGAAATCAATACTATGATTTATACCATTGGAGCTGGCGTAGGCACTGAATTTAATGTTGATGATTCTAATTATGATAAAGTCATTATTATGACTGACGCCGATGATGATGGTGCCCATATTCAGATTTTGCTTTTAACTTTCTTTTATCGTTATATGCGACCAATGATTGAACATGGTAAAGTTTATATTGCTCTTCCGCCACTTTATCGTTTGCAAAAAGGACGCGGAAAGAAGTCGCAGGTTCAATATGCATGGACCGATGAAGAATTAGCAGCCGATGAAAAGAAAATGGGCCGCGGCTACTCATTACAACGATTCAAGGGTTTAGGTGAAATGAATGCCGAACAATTATGGGCTACTACTATGGATCCTGAATCAAGGATGTTAATCAGAGTTAAGATTGATGATGCTGCTCTTGCTGAAAGAAGAGTTACTACCTTAATGGGAGATAAAGTAGCTGCAAGAAGAAAATGGATTGAAGAAAATGTCAAATTTAGAATGGGCGAAGATGGCTCAATTCTAGAATCCGAAGATGAATAAAAGAAGGTTTTTATTTAATGTCCACAAAAGAACGAATTCGTGAAATGCCACTTGAACAAGTAATGGGCGAACGTTTTGGACGATATTCAAAATATATTATTCAAGAACGTGCATTACCTGATATTCGAGATGGCTTAAAACCAGTTCAACGGCGTATCCTTTACGCAATGTATCAAGATGGAAATACTTATGATAAACCATTTAAGAAAGCTGCTAAAGCAGTTGGTAATATTATGGGTAATTTTCACCCTCATGGTGATAGTTCAATTTATGGTGCTTTAGTCCATCTATCACAAGATTGGAAAATGCGCGAGCCCTTGGTAGAAATGCACGGTAATAATGGTTCAATGGATGGTGATGGGCCAGCAGCTATGCGTTATACTGAATCTCGTTTAAGCAAAATTTCTAACATGCTTTTGCAGGATATTGATAAAGAAACTGTTAATATGGTTCTTAATTTCGATGATACCGAATATGAACCTACAGTTTTACCTGCTCGTTTTCCTAATTTACTAGTTAACGGTTCAACTGGAATTTCATCAGGTTATGCAACTGAAATCCCACCACATAATTTAGGTGAAGTAATTGATGCAACAATTTACTTATTAAAGCATCCTGATGCTTCACTTGAAGACCTAATGAAATATGTTAAAGGACCTGATTTTCCTACTGGCGCAATTGTCATGGGAACTAAAGGCATTAAAGAAGCATATAAAACTGGTCGTGGTCGAATTCAAGTTCGAGCTAAAACCGCTATTCAAGAAATTCGCGGTCATCGACAAGAAATTATTGCAACTGAAATTCCATTCGATGTTAATAAAGCTCTTTTAGTTAAAAAAATTGATGAAATTCGTCTTAATAAAGAAATTGACGGGATTGCTGAAGTTCGAGATGAAACAGATAGACATGGTTTATCAATTGTAATTGAGCTGAAAAAAGATGCTGATGCTCAAAATATTTTGAACTATTTATTCAAAAATACTGATTTACAAGTATCTTATAACTTCAACATGGTTGCCATCGATCATATGACTCCTGTTCAAGTAGGACTTAAAAGAATTCTATCATCTTATCTTGAACATGAAGAAGATGTCGTTACTAAGCGTACTAAATTTGATTTGAACAAGGCCGAAGCACGATTAGAGATTATCCAAGGCCTGATTCATGCAATGGATATCTTGGATCAAGTAATTAAAACTATCCGTGCTTCTAAAAATAAAGCTGATGCAAAAAAGAATTTAATAGCTAACTATAAATTTACTGAGAAGCAAGCTGAAGCAATTGTTTCTTTACAACTTTATCGTTTAACTAATACTGACGTTAACGCACTGATTGCTGAACAAGAAAAATTAAATAAATTGGCTGAAAAATATCGCAAATTATTGTCAGACCGCAAAACTCTGGAAAAAGAAATTATCAAAGAGTTGAATTCCGTAAAAAAGGATTTTGCAAATCCACGTCGCACCCAAATTTCAGAAGAAAGTGCAAAGGTGGAAATCGACGAAAAAGCTTTAGTTGCTGATGAACAAGTTAGAGTATTGATTAGTCGAGACGGTTATTTGAAGCGATCATCATTGCGATCATACCAATCAACAAATGATGAAGATAATGGCTTACCGGATGGTGACAAAGTAACTTATGAAAATACACTATCTACTTTAACCAATTTATACTTATTCACTAACCGAGGAAATGTCATTTATCGACCAGTACATGAATTAATCGAAACTAAATGGAAAGAAACAGGACAACACCTGTCACAAGAAATTGGACTAGCTAGTGATGAACAAATTATCCGTGTATTTGTGTTTGATAAATTATCTATTGACCGAAACTTTATCTTGGCAACAAACGACGGTTATATTAAGCAGCTTGAATTAGTTAACTTGCAGCCAACCAGAACTTACAAGTCACGTGCAATGACTGCAATTAAATTAAAAACTAAAGATAGTTATGTAGTTGGCGTAGATTTAGTTAAGCCCGATGATCAAAAAGAAATCACATTATTTACTCATCGGGCATATGCTATTAGATATGATATTAGCGAAATACCTACGTCCGGTGCTAAAGCAGTTGGGGTTAAGTCTGCTAATTTGAAAGATGATGACTACATCGTAAATTACGTCTTAGTTGATTCTAAATATGTTGATTTAATGCATGTTGGTTTAATTACTCAGCGCGGTGCATTTAAACAATTTAAGCTTAAGTTAGTAAACAAAGTTTCTAGAGCTAAAAGAGGAGTATTAGTGCTTCGTGAATTAAAGAATAAGCCTCATAGAATCGTTTCGCTAATGCCATACGCTCAAGATCATTTATTACACATTACTACTTCTAGTGATCGTCATGTAACTGTTAAAACTATTGATTATCCGTTAGGTGATCGTTATTCTAATGGTTCATTTGTTATCGATACTACTGTTGACGGTACGCCTGTAAGTATTGAACTTGGTAGACCGATTAGTAGTCAAAATTAAGATTTGATTTCTAACAAAAAATCTATCCAAAACAGTGTTAAGACGTATGTTTTGACACTGTTTTGGTTTGGATAGATAATAATCAGTGTTATGGGACATGGCTTATCGTAAAATAATATTTTAGAAAAGAGATAATTGTTATGTCTAAAAGTGATACTATTTTATCGGCTAAATCATTACGTTATTTTTTGCAACTGATTGAAACAATGAATTACACTCAAGCTGCGCAAATTTTAGGTATTACTCAACCTGCTTTAACTCAGCAAGTGAAAAAATTGGAACGTGCTATTGGTGCTCCATTGTTTGGTCAAATGGGAAAGAAGCTTTACTTAACTGAAGCCGGTAAGGAAATGGAAACAGCCGCAATTGAGTTGTTAAACACTATTAATGGTGTTGTAAGTGATATCCAAGAATATACTCAATCTGATAGAGGTAATATCTCTATTGGTATTTTGGAGTCAATTCATATCGATCTTTTCTATCAATTTTTGCGCTATTTCAACAAAAAGTATCCCGAGGTAACCTTTACTGTTGATTATTTTGATCGAAAAGAATTATGGCATAGACTTGACTCCAATATGATTGATATGGCAATTATGTATATGCGTGATACTACTAACAAAACTGGTGCTAACTTCCGTCATCAATACAATCACCGTGATATTTGCCCAGAGTATATTGTTGTACTAACGCATAAAAATAATGTAGAAGCAGGAGAAACTTATCCTGTAACTCGTTTTAATAATAGAAAGTGGGTTGCATACCCTGAAAATTACTATTTATCCAGATTAATGCGGCTTAATTTTAGCAAGAAAGTTGATTTTGATACCCCATTTAAGATCGCTTCTACTAAAGAAATGATCAAGATTGCTGAAAATACTGACTTGGATACTTATGTAGATCAAACCTACTATGATGCACATAAGAATGAAATTAAATTAACACCAGTTTATATTAAGGACGTGCCTGAATTTACAACCGCATGTGTTTATCGTAGAGGAAAGTTAGATGTTCCTAGAATGAAGAAAATGCTGTCAGAATTGCAGATTTTCTTAGACAATAACTTGGATAGAAACGATAATTTTAGTAAACTAGTAAGTGAAGAAATTAAATAAAATAATTAGAAAAAGAGGCAATTTATTTAATGGAAAAAGAATTTGTTTTTGGACATCAAAATCCAGACACTGATGCAATTGGTACTGCTATTGCATTTTCATACTTACAAAACAAGTTAGGCTACAACACTGAAGCTGTTGCCTTAGGTGAGCCTAATGATGAAACTGCATACGCTCTCAAGAAGTTTGGCTTTGAAGCTCCTCGTGTAATTAAAGAAGCTGCTCCTGAAGTTAAATCTGTTATGTTAGTTGACCACAATGAACCTCAACAAAGTGTTTCAGATATTGATAAAGTTAAGGTTACTCACGTTGTGGACCACCACAGAATTATGAACTTTAATACAGCCGATCCTTTGTACTATCGTGCAGAACCTGTAGGCTGTACTTCAACTATTGTTTGGAAGATGTTCAACGAATTTGGTATCGAAATTCCACAAAATTACGCCGGTTTAATGCTTTCAGCTATTATTTCAGATACTTTACTCCTTAAGTCACCAACTACTACTGATAAGGATAAAAAAGCTGTTGAAGCTTTAGCAAAGATTGCCGGTGTAGATTACAAGGAATACGGTTTGGCAATGCTTAAGGCAGGTACAAACATCAGTGATAAATCTGAAGAAGAATTAATTAACTTAGATGCTAAGAGCTTTGAATTAAATGGTCACAACGTTCGTGTAGCTCAAATTAACGTAGTTGATCTACCAGAAGCATTAGAACGCAAGGATGCTTTCTTAAAGGCAATGGATGCATCATCTAAAGACAATGGCTACGATATGTTTATGCTTTTAATCACCAACATCCTTGATTCAGACTCAGAAGCATTAGTTGTTGGTTCTGATGAAACAAAATCATTATTTGAAAAAGCATTCGATAAAAAGCTTAGTGATTCAAAAGTTAAATTGCCAGGCGTAGTATCACGTAAGAAGCAAGTCGTTCCACCTCTTACTGATGCATTTGATGCTTAAATTAATGATATAAAAATAGGAGGTAGGGTGAGCTGCCTCTTATTTTTTGTTTAAAGGAAATTTTAGGAGAAGAGTATTGAAATACCCACAATTAGATTTAAAAGAAATTCATGGACCAAAAGCTATCTTAAAAACTAATCGCGGAGATATTGAAATTCAATTATTTCCCGAACATGCTCCGATGACAGTTGAAAACTTTGTTCGTTTAGCCCAAAAAGGTTATTACAATAATACTATTTTTCATCGTGTAATCAGTGACTTTATGATTCAAGGTGGAGATCCCGAAGGCAACGGAACTGGAGGAACTAGTATCTGGGGACATCCATTTGAAGATGAATTTTCACGTGAACTTTTTAATATTCGTGGAGCTTTATCAATGGCCAATTCTGGTCCCAATACTAATGGAAGTCAATTTTTTATTGTTCAAAATAAAAATATGCCTAAGCGCTATATCAAGCAAATGGAACCAGCTGGATATCCGAAAGAAATCATCCATGCCTATAAACAGGGTGGTACTCCATGGCTCGATGGCCGTCATACAGTCTTTGGCCAAGTTATTACTGGAATGGACGTGGTTGATAAAATTGCCAAATCCAAAAAAGATAAGATGGATAAGCCATTAGAAGATGTAACTATTAATAATATTGAAATAATTGATTCTAAATTTACCGATTAAAAAAACAGGGACGCTAGTTTTTTTACTAGTGACCTTGTTTTTTAATTATTCATTTCTTTTAAAAGGGTGATCAATGATTTAGATACGCGTTCAGCTTTAGTTTCTGGTAATTTTTTTAATTCATTAATAACTTTGTTAATGAAAACAGGTGTATTGTTAGAACGATCTTCAGGCTTGATTTTTTTAGTACGATAAGCATTGTTAATAATATCAGGTGTAGTAGTATTCAACGCTCTTGCAATAGAATCAAGCTTTTGAATACTAATATTTTGGTTTTTAGTCCTTTCCACACGTGAAATAAAATTTACAGAAAGATCACTTAATTCGGCCAAATCTTCCTGAGTCAGTCTTTGCTCACGTCTTCTACGAGAAATTTCTTCTCCTAAATTAATATCCACAAGCATTCGATCCTTTCAAGTAACTTATATTCTTATAGTTATAGACTATAAAAAAATGTATACAAAATGAATAAACTATTTTAATATTCTTAACTTACATTATATTAAGAAACTGTCAAATCTTTTGTGTAAATAGATCTTTCTCGTAAATTGATTTTTTAATTATTTATTTAATCAAAGTAG